>JAJDZL010000163.1 GCA_022824665.1 Gammaproteobacteria bacterium
AGCCAAACAGATTCGTGACAGGCTGCCGGCGGACGTTGCTTGCGTTGCTGTTGTGGTCGACCCAGACGATGAGTTGCTGAGCACTATTGTGAATGATGTCAAGCCGGACTATATTCAGTTTCATGGTGAGGAACCTGAAAGTCGATGTCGAGAACACGGGATTCCGTTCATCAAGGCGCTGCGCGTCAGGCGCCCTGGGCAAGTCGACGACGCCATTGACGCTTACCCCGAAGCCAGCGGTCTTTTGCTTGATGCATATGACAAGGACAAAGTTGGTGGAACCGGTAAAACATTTTCCTGGGATTTTGTGCCGCAGGTGGAAAAACCGATCATACTTGCCGGCGGCCTACACCGCGGAAATATCGCTGAGGCCATACACAAGGTTCGGCCGGTAGCTGTCGATGTCAGCACTGGCGTGGAGATCAGCATCGGGATCAAAAACCGACAGGCGATTAGCGAATTTGTGGCTGCTGTGCGCAGTGCTGATCGAGTAGCCTGTTGAATTGAGCCACTATTAGACCGCTATGAATTGGTTCACAAAGTTACTGCCGCCGAAAATTAAATCAGGTGCCAGCCTTTCAAAAAAGGGCGTGCCGGAGGGAATTTGGGTCAAGTGCTCCGAGTGTGCCGCGGTTTTGTACCAGCTGGAGCTTGAACAGAATTTGAATGTCTGCCCAAAATGTGATCACCACATGCGGATCAATGCGGTTGCGAGGGTCAGGGCTTTTCTTGACGACGGTACTGCCGCGCCCCTGGCTGGCGACGTTAAACCGATTGACAAGCTCAAATTCCGCGACCGAAAAAGGTATAAGGATCGGCTTTCTGAGGCACAGAAACGAACCGGGAACTTTGATGCACTTGCGGTTTTTACCGGTAAATTGCACGAGCTGCCAATTGTTGTTGCCGCGTTTGACTTTGAATTCCTTGGTGGCTCCATGGGTTCGGTTGTCGGCGAACGGTTTGTGCGCGGCATTGATGCCAGCGTTGCTCAACGGTCGCCATTTGTGTGTTTTTCAGCCAGCGGCGGTGCCAGAATGCAGGAGTCGATGTTTTCACTCATGCAAATGGCAAAAACCACCGCTGCAGTTGATCGGTTAAACACTGCCGGACTGCCCTATATTTCGGTGCTGACTGATCCTACTATGGGAGGAGTCACGGCCTCTTTGGCAATGCTGGGCGATATCATTATTGGTGAGCCCAAGGCACTGATTGGATTTGCCGGTCGCAGAGTTGTTGAGCAGACGGTGCGTGAGTCTCTGCCGGACGATTTCCAGCGTGCCGAGTTTCACTTGGAGCATGGCGCTTTGGACATGGTTATTGACCGGCGCGAGCTGCGCTCGTCTATTCACTCGGTTCTAACGATCCTGATGCAGAATCACTCCAATTTCGAACATCATGCAACCTAAGCAGTCTGTAGAACATCACCATCAAAGTGTCGTCAGTCTGCAGCTGAGCGCTGAATCGGATTCGCGTCAGCTCGATGACTGGATTCGCTATATCCAGATGCTGCATTACAGGACGATGGATCTTACGCTCGACCGGGTCAGGACCGTCGTTGAGCGCATTGCTGGCTGTGAAGTCCCGTTTTTTGTGATTAGTATTGCCGGAACCAATGGCAAGGGTTCAGTCGCGAACACGCTTGAATCAATATTCAGGCAGGCGGGTTATGTCACCGGGCTCTACACCTCACCGCATCTGGTCGACTTCAATGAGCGCTTTGTCGTCAGCGGCGAGCAGATCTCAGATGTGGAGCTGCTCGAAGCGTTCAGACGGGTTGAATCGGTGAGAGGCGAGGTGCCGCTGACATTTTTTGAATATGGAACTGCGATTGCAGTCGACTTTTTCATGAAAAGAAATGTTGAGGTGGCAATATTTGAAGTGGGCCTGGGCGGTCGTAAAGACGCAGTGAATATACTGGATGCTGATATTGCCTGTATTACCTCCATTGGAACGGACCACGAGAAATGGCTGGGTAATACGCGCGAACAGATTGGATTTGAAAAAGCGGGCATTTTACGCACCGATCAGATCGCCGTGTGTACCGATACCCGATTGCCGCAGTCAGTGCGCGGGGTTGCCGGTAATCTGGCACTCAAACTGCACGTTCTTGGAGAAGACTTCAAGACGGATTTCCACTCTGACAGCTGGACACTGGATCTGCAATCAGAAGTTAAGTCCGACAGATTAAGTGATCTCCCGCTACCTGCGATACCGGGAACGTGCCAACAGGAAAATGCAGCCGGTGCGGTTGCTGTTGCACTGCTCGCCCGGAAGTATTTTGCAATCCCAGCGCACGCGATTCGCTCTGGAATCGCCGCCACCCGGTTGGAAGGACGATTGCAGTTGGCGCAGCAACACCCGGAGGTCTTACTCGATGTTGCCCACAACATTGAATCTGTTCGGGAGTTGCACAGCTATCTGGTTAATCACCCGATCGCGGGGAAGAACATTGCGTTGATGTCAGCGCTATCGGAAAAACCAATTGAGTTGATGATCGAGTCAATCAAGCAGTCGATTGATGAGTGGCACGTTTGTGGAATTCATGATGAACGCGGGGTAACCGCGCGGCAGCTGTTTCGGCGAGTGCAGCCTGTACTTGGCGAGACGGTTCGTGTCAGACTTCATTTTGACGCCGCTCAGGCATTTGAATCGATTATGTCGACAGTAGCGAGCGAGGACCGGGTTGTTGTATTCGGTTCCTTTCTGACTGTTGGCGAAGTTATGCAACGGTATCGGGAACCGATCGACAGGTAAACAATGCAACGAAGATCTGGCAAAAGCTTTTTTAACTTTCGCATGTCGCATGTGATTACGGGTATGGTCGCATGGGGCTTTGTTGCGTATTTGCTGATATTTGTCGTATTGGATACGCCGCGCTTTGAGGACGAAAGCGAACTTGATCAGTTGCCTGAGGAGTCTGAATTTGTTGCTGAACCATTACTGCCTGCTGTCCCGGAAGAACAGCCAACACAAACCCAGCCCAGGCAGGTGAGCCTGTCGACCGACTGGATGGATAATACCTCGCTATCTGGAGGATGGTACATTCAGGTCGGATCCTACAAGAGCAGGGTTGAAGCAGAGGTTGAGCGTTTGAAATACTCAAGCCTCGAGGTATCCGTGCACACACAGGTCGGGGCGGATGGGCTGACGCACTTGGTGATTGGACCCTACAGCACGCAGTCGGAGGCGGACAACGCGGTCGCTGCAATCAGAAAAGAGATCGAATTAAGCAAGTTTGCGGTCCGGCAAATCGAGGGGCCTGTTGTTGCTGAAAGCACCGAAGCGGTCGAAAGCATGACTGCTACTGAGGCGCAGGCAGTTGAACCCTTGCCTGAGGCACCGGCGCCTGCACCCGAACCCGAGCCGTCTCAGCCACAGTCCGATGAAGTGGTTGCTGTACCGCAACCGGAGGAAACCGCGCCTGCAGCACCGACGCTTGAGCAGGTGGTGGCGGCACCGCAGCCAGTCGAATCGCCGCCCCCGGCACCGCAGCCAGTTGCAGCACCATCGGCTGAGCCTGCTGTTGCCGAAGGAAACTGGTATATCCAGGTTGGAGCTTTCCAGGATGTAGAAAATGCAAGACAGCTCGGCAAGCAGGTGCGAAGCCACAATCTGCCGCTTAAGATTGATCGGTCAGAGACTGATTTTGTACGTGTATTGATTGGACCTTATCAGTCACGTGACAGAGCCGCAACTGCTCAGTCACAGATTGTCAAAGCACTTGGTGTGGAAAGTGCAATAGTCAGGCAGATTGATGGATAAAATCGCGCTTTCATCGAGCCAATAGTTTGATATTTTGGTGCCATATAGTCATTTTGTACGAGTTAACTTGCAGATTCCTTTTGTGAAAGCTGAAATTTGGTTTATAAGTATTCGGGTAACGCAGTAAGACTTGCGGTTGCACGTACCAAAGTTCCCAACTGAAAAACATTAGTTTAGTCTAGATTTTGTCGCCACTTGTCATTGACATCGGCTGCGTTGTCGTAGTTTTGGTATCGCTTTTGATCGGCTATTACCGCGGCTTTATTCGCTCGTTTCTGTCCGTTATATCGTGGCTTGTTGCGGCGTGGGGTACATGGAAGTATGCACACCTGGTGTCCCCTTATCTTGCGGGCATAAACCTTGACCCGGCATTGCAGGTCATTGCCGCGAACCTGGTTGTATTTTTCTCTTTGTTGTTCCTCGCAGCAATTTTGAGCACGCTGGTCGCCCGGCTGATTGTTATTGATACGATTGCCGGAGTGGACAGAACCCTTGGCGCAGCATTCGGAATTGCTCGCGGTGCGGTAATTGTGCTGGCTATGGCAATCATCAGTTCTTATGTATTTGTCGCGGATGCGCCGTGGTGGCAGGATTCTCTGGCTTTGGCGCTGCTCGAGCCATATGTGCAGATTGTCCGAGAAATGGTTACGCCATACCTCACGTCCGATTTGCTGAGCAGTTAATTCACCATTGGCCATTGGAAGCGCGACAGCTCAGACAGATCCATATGAAACTCGGGAGTTTTTTGAATCAGGGCTAATTCAATGTGTGGTGTTGTTGCAATTCTTTCTGCTGGACGGTGCAATTTTGAATTGTATGAAGCCCTGACGGTGTTACAGCACCGAGGTCAGGATGCCGCTGGAATCGTAACCAGCGACGGGCAGCGTGTTTATTCGCGCGCCGGCAAGGGTTTGGTGCGAGATGTGTTCTCTGCCACATCCCTGCAGGAATTTGAGGGCAGTATGGGTATCGGGCATGTCCGTTATCCGACTGCCGGTGGAAATACCGAAGCTGAGTGCCAGCCATTCTATGTCAACTCGCCCTTTGGGATCGCCTTGGCACACAACGGCAATCTGATTAATGCGAATGAATTGGGGGTCAAGGTATTTCAGGGCGACAGGCGCCAAATCAACACCAGTTCAGACTCGGAAATCATGCTGAATGTGTTTGCTTACGAGTTATCTACCACGATGCGGGAGGCGCATGGTGACTTGAAGCCTGAGCACGTGTTCCAGGCTGTTGAAAAGGTTTATCAGCGCTGCAAGGGTGCGTTTGCAGTTACCGTGTTGATCGTTGGTGGTGGCATCCTGTCGTTTCGGGACAAAAATGGCATACGACCGCTGATTTACGGTACCCGCGAGGCCGACGACGGTGGCCAGGAATTCGCATTCACGTCGGAAAGCGTTGCGTTGGACGTACTAGGATTTGAAGTCGAACGGGATGTTGCTCCGGGCGAAGCCATATTCGTCGATACTCAGGGTAATCTGCATGCGCGTCAATGTGCCTCAGATGCTCATTCATCGCCTTGCATTTTTGAGTTCGTTTACCTGGCCAGACCGGATTCGATGATCGACAAAATATCCGTTTACAAAACGCGCTTGCGGATGGGCGAATGGCTCGGCAAACGATTTCTGGAGCATTTCCCCAATCACGATGTGGATGTTGTCATGCCAATCCCGGATACAAGTCGCGCGGCAGCACTGCAGCTTGCCCATACGATTGGCGTCAAGTATCGGGAAGGTTTTATGAAAAACCGCTACTTTGATCGCACATTTATTATGCCCCTGCAGGCGCAGCGGAAATACTCGGTGCGGCACAAACTGAATGCAATTGATCTCGAATTCGAAAACAAGAACGTGTTGCTGGTTGACGACTCCATCGTACGCGGCACGACGGCTAAACAAATAGTCAGAAGAGCGCGTGAGGCGGGTGCAAAATCAGTCTATCTGGTATCAGCTGCGCCGCCGATACGATATCCGAACGTGTACGGAATTGACATTCCGAGTCCGGAAGAGCTGGTTGCCACCGGACGAAATTCGAGGCAAATATGTGAGCAGATCGGTGCCGATTATGTGCTCTATCAGCGCCTCGATGATTTAGTCGCGTCGGTGCTGACAAATAACTCTGAAGTTATTGATTTTGACACCTCGGTGTTCGACGGCAAGTATGTGACGGGCGATGTATCGAAAGAATTTCTGTCGCGGCTGAACAGCCAGCGAAGTGATTGTACCCGTCAGCCAGACGAAGATTCAGCACTCTATCAGACTGTAGCTGCTTCGGGCACCAATTGATGAGGGTTATAGACCGAGCTGCGCAAACTGCCTCATGGTGATGGACATGAGGAATGGAATAGACAAGAGTATTCAAAATTAGGATGTATTTGCGACGCTAACGCTTCGCAATATATTTCATATTATTGTATTTTTAGTGTTTGCTATCCCTGCTGCTGTGCTTGAAGCAGATCACATCATCGCTCAATAAATGGGAGGTGCAGGCTACATTGGAAATTTGGAACTACTCTGCGGCCGCTGCCACCGAGTAAAAGGAAACAGACGACAAGAGAAATTGTTGGCTGATTTACCAGGCCGTCAAGTTGCCTGTACTTGACAATGGAGGAGAATTGAACGAAACCACCTTTCAAAACCACCAAAAGACAACTTGACTGGAAGGCACCATCAGCAAGCTGGAT
>JAJDZL010000187.1 GCA_022824665.1 Gammaproteobacteria bacterium
CACCCAAAGAGGCGGGAATCAGCGTTGCTGCCGTAAAAGCGTATGCAGGCAAGATTCCGATTCTCGGCGTGTGCCTCGGGCACCAGAGCATTTGCGATGCCTTCGGTGCCGACATTGTTCGTGCTGACCGGGTTATGCACGGCAAGGTCTCTGAAATTTTCCACAATAGCGATGGTTTGTTTGACGGGGTCGAAAATCCATTCAGAGCAACCCGCTATCATTCCCTGATTGCGGACGAGGGAAGTTTGCCGGATGCCCTGGAGGTTACGGCCTGGACAAGTGACGGTATCATAATGGGTGTAAAACATAGGCGCTATCCGGTCCATGGCGTCCAATTTCACCCGGAATCATTTTTGACAGCCTGCGGTCACCAGGTGCTTGGGAATTTCCTGACTGCAAGTGGGCTTAAGGCCTGACGGTAACTTCCAAATTTCAATGCACATTCAAGAAGCACTAAACAAGATTACTGCCGCGCAAGATTTGTCTGGCGACGAAATGCTGGACATCATGCGTCAGATCATGACCGGTCAGTTGACGGCTTCGCAAATTGGCGGGTTTTTGATTGGTTTGCGAATGAAAGGTGAATCGATTGAAGAGATTACCGCGGCAGCAACCGTGATGCGTGAATTGGTTGCAAGCGTTGATGTCGATGTGCCGCATCTGCTGGACGTAGTTGGCACCGGCGGCGATGGGACCTCATCGTTCAATGTTTCGACTGCATCAGCCTTTGTCGCAGCTGCTGCGGGTGCGCACGTTGCCAAGCACGGCAATCGAGCCGCATCCGGCAAATGCGGAAGTGCGGATCTATTGGAACATGCCGGCGCGAGAATTGATTTGAGTGCCGGTCAAATAGCTGCATGCGTAAAAAATACCGGCTTCGGATTTATGCTTGCACCGGCACACCATACGGCCATGAAGCACGCAATAGGCGCCCGTAAAGAGTTGGGCGTGCGGACAATTTTCAATGTACTGGGCCCGCTGACCAATCCGGCCCATGTCACCCGCGAAATGATGGGTGTATTCAGTGCCGGTCTGGTCGAGCCGCTGGCAAATGTGATTGGCAAGCTGGGCGCCGAGCACGTCATGGTCGTTCATTCTGAAGATGGCATGGATGAGATCAGCGTTGGCAGTCCAACGCTGGTTGCTGAATTAAAGAACGGTTCGGTTACGACCTATACCATCAGCCCGGACGAGTTTGGCATTGAGTCTCACGACCTCGACCAGCTTGCTGTTGCCAATCCCGACGAGAGTCTGGCAGTCATTCGTTCGGTCTTTGCAGGCGTTGATTCTCCGGCATCCGCGATTACCACCATGAACGCAGGCGCGGCAATTTATGTTGCCGGGCTTGCTGATGATCTCGCCGCGGGCATCGATCGCGCCAGGGAACTCATCAAATCGGGAAAAGTCGCTGCGACCTTTGACAAATATGTGGAGTTCACAAATCGTTTCTAAGGTTTCCAGGCCCCCGGATGTTCTTGCATCCATCATTGAACGCAAGCGGCTAGAGGTAGCCGCCGCGAAAGCTTCCGTATCGAGTGCTGAAATTGAAGCGCGGATTGTGGCGGGCAACCCGCCGCGGGGCTTTGAGAGTCAAATTCGCAAACATATTGCCGCCGGCCGCTCAGCGGTGATTGCTGAGTGTAAGAAGGCTTCACCGAGTAAAGGCATCATTCGCGAAGATTACGATGTTGCCGAGATTGCGAAAAGCTACCAGGCGGCCGGTGCCAGCTGTCTTTCAGTCCTGACAGACCGCGATTTTTTCCAGGGATCCCCTGAACATCTAGCCATCGCCAGACAGGCATGCCACTTACCGGTGCTGCGTAAGGATTTTGTCATTGATTCATACCAGCTTGCACAATCGCGTGCCATCGGTGCCGATTGCATACTGCTGATTGTTGCGGTCCTGAGTCTGACAGAAATTCTCGAGTTGACCGATGAAGCGTATCAGCTCGGACTCGATGTGCTGGTGGAAGTGCATTCTTTTAAGGAACTGGAAACAGCACTACGGGTTGAGCGAGGTATGCTCGGCATCAATAACAGAAATCTCAAGACGTTTGAGACCAGTCTCGAAACGTCGATCGAGCTTTGCCGCGAAGTGCCCGCAGATCGAATCGTCGTATCAGAAAGCGGCATCCACCAACGCGAACATATTGCACGGTTGAAATCAGCAGGCATCAATGCCTTTTTGATCGGAGAGTCTTTTATGAAAGCCCGCGATCCGGGCGAGGCACTTGCACGCATCTTCGCGGCTGAATCTTTCGTAATTGAATCGGGGGCGGTTGCATAGTGAACGGCACTGTACAGTTGATCGATGGCGTCAGTTTCCGCTTGAGCTCCGGCTCCTGTCACACCGCGATATCTGACGGCCCGCCCGCAGAAGGCGGGCAAAATGCCGGTATGCGTCCGATGGAAATGGTGCTCTTGGGAATGGGCGGCTGTACGGCATTTGATGTCGCTCAGATTCTTCGCAAGCGCCGCCGCGAACCCGAATTGCTGGAAATTGACCTGGAAGCGGAACGTGCCGAAGAAGTGCCCAAGGTCTTCACCCGAATACATTTGAAATACCGCCTCAAGGGACAAGGCATTACGGAAAAGGAAGTTCGACGGGCGATTGAACTGTCGCTCGAAAAGTATTGCTCGGCAACGCGAATGCTGGCAGCGACCGCCAATATTACATATGATTGTGAGGTGCTGGTATCATAAACAAGTGTGCTGTTCGAACTGTTGATCCTGGATTGTTGTGCAAAATCTCGTAAACTGGTTCCGACACCAATTCAATAATCCGCAAGTTATCATTCTTGCGGTGTTTTTGATCGTTGGTTTTACCCTGGTCATTTACGCCGGAAATATGATTGCGCCGGTGATTGCAAGCATTGTGATTGCCTATATTCTGGAGGGTGGTGTCAAGGTCATTGAAGCGATCAGGATACCGCGCATTTGGGCAGTGCTGATCGTACTCAGCCTGTTCCTGATACTTTGTTTTGCATTGGTATTCGGCATCCTGCCTCTGGTCAGTACACAGGCTCTGCAACTGGCCAGTCAGATTCCGTCGTGGGTTGCAGATGCGCAGGCCGCACTGCTGCAGTTGCCTGATCGTTATCCCGATATTCTCTCCGAAGAGCAGGTGCGCGGTTTTATTGCCGCGATCGCCCAGTTGGTGGCGCAAATCGGACAGCAAATCGTGGTGACCTGGTCAGCTTCTTCCGTATTGGGCATCATTACGGTTGTCATTTACCTGATATTGGTGCCAATTCTGGTATTCTTCTTTCTGAAAGACAAGGTGAAACTGACAACTTGGTTTACCAGCTTTCTGCCGGACCGGGACCATGGACTGACCATTACTGTCTGGCAAAATGTAGACCGGCAAATGTCAAACTACATTCGCGGCAAGTTCTGGGAAATTCTGATTGTCGGGGGCGTAACCTATACAACTTTTGCCATATTTGGCTTGCAGTATTCGGCTTTGCTGAGTGTCATCGTTGGGCTGTCGGTGTTGATTCCGTTTGTTGGCGCGGCAGTTGTAACCATTCCAGTCGTTGTAGTGGCAGGTGTTCAGTGGGGGTTCTCACCCGAGTTTGCCTACCTCGTGATCGCTTACCTGATTATTCAGATTTTGGACGGCAATGTATTGGTGCCGCTGATTTTCTCCGAAGTTGTCGACCTGCATCCGGTTGGGATTGTCGTTGCAGTGCTGGTATTCGGCGGTTTGTGGGGTGTGTGGGGCGTCTTTTTTGCCATTCCTCTGGCTACCCTGGTTCAGGCTATATTGATGGCCTGGCCACGGATGAGCGAAGAGGAGGAGGCTCAAGAGTAGGTCGATCGATGCAGCAGACCCTTCAAAAAGGTCGCGGTGCACCGTCCAACGAAACCGGTCGATTCGAAGACTGGACGCGAACTCGGACGGAAGACGGCTGGTATAACGAACCGCTCCCGCCACAAAAGACGACAGTCGAAGTCGACCGGGCGAGAACGGTCATTGCACGCAACCGGTCTCCGGACTTGCCATTTGATCGTTCCATCAATATGTACCGGGGTTGTGAACACGGTTGCAGCTACTGCTATGCCAGACCGAGCCACACGTATCTCGGTTTATCTGCAGGACTGGATTTCGAAACCCGGCTGTTTGCAAAAATTGATGTGGCCGATGAGTTGCGAAAAGAACTCAACGCGCCTTCTTATCAGTGCCAAATGATCGCACTCGGTGCCAATACCGATCCTTACCAGCCGATTGAGAAACAGTATCGACTGACTCGTCAGATACTGAAGGTGTTTGTGGAACATCGTCAGCCGCTGACGATTACGACCAAGTCTGCATCTGTCGTAAGAGATATTGATCTTTTATCGGAGTTGGCGCGCTTGAACCTCGTCTGTGTTAATTTATCCATTACCACGCTTGATTCAGAGCTGTCCAGGTTAATGGAGCCGCGCGCCAGTGCCCCACACAGTCGCATCAGGGCTGTTTCTCAACTGTCTGAAAACGGCATTCCAGTTACAATATTCTTTGCACCGGTGATTCCCGGGCTGAATGAACATGAAATGGAAGCGATTCTGGAGGCCGGCTCGAAGGCGGGTGCCCGCCGGGCTGAGTGGACGATGCTCAGACTTTCGCATGAAGTCAGGCAATTGTTTGAGGACTGGCTGGAGCAGGCCTATCCGGACAAGCACACGAAGATTATGAGCCTGATTCGCCAGGTGCGAAATGGTAAGGAGAACAACTCGCAATTTTATGAAAGGATGCGCGGAACCGGTCCGTTTGCCGATCTGATTGCGCGGCGTTTTGAAGTCGCAATCAGGAAATATGGACTGGACCGACAGCCGGTGGAGCTTGATGTAACAAAATTTCGCAAAGTCCATAACGGCCGCGTACAGCCATCTTTGTTTGACTGAAATGCAATTTGATTTCATTTTGATTTAACTGAACGGAAGGAGCGACTGATGAGTCTCGGAAAACAGACTTCGCCGCTGACTTTGACGGCGGTAGCGACTCGCAAAGAGTCTTCAGCATCAACTGGTTTTGAGCGCTACCTGGTGCGTAAACTGCTTGAATTTACGGGTGACCCGTCGATTGAAATTCGACTGTGGGATGATTCTGTCTTTTACGGAGCTGAAAAACCTGCTCGCACAACGCTCGATATCAAGAACCGGGCAGCGTTTCGCAGCTTGCTCAAGAACCGGGAAATCGGCTTCGGAGACCGATTCAGCGACGGGTCTTTAGAGGTGCACGGTGATCTGGTTGAATTCCTGTGTGAAATCTATGCTTCGCAGAAACGGGCCAGCCAGAATCCCAGCTGGCAGATGCGGCTGTTTGAGCGACTGACGAAGAGAACTGCCAAGAGCAATACGCTGGCGGGTTCGAAATTAAATATTCACCATCACTATGACCTCGGCAATGAGTTTTATTCACTGTGGCTCGACCGCGATGCCATGCAGTATACCTGTGCCTATTTCGCCCGACCGGACTACACCATCGAGCAGGCACAGGCCGCGAAGATGGATCACGTTTGCAGAAAGCTGATGCTGCAGCCGGGACAGACCGTGGTTGAAGCAGGTTGCGGGTGGGGCGGATTTGCCCGTCACATGGCCAAAAATTATGGTGTTCAGGTGAAATCCTACAACATCTCGCATCAGCAGATCGTTTATGCAACCGAGCGCGCCAGGGCTGAGGGGCTGAGCGAGCAGGTGGAATACATCGAAGATGACTATCGCAACATCACTGGCGAATACGATGTTTTTGTATCGGTCGGCATGCTGGAACATGTCGGCATACAGAATTACGAAGTGCTGGGCTCTGTCGTTGATCGCTGTCTCGCCAAGCAAGGTCGCGCACTGATTCACTCGATTGGCCGAAATGCACCTGATCTCATGAGCACCTGGATCGAAAAACGAATTTTTCCCGGTGCCTATCCGCCAGCCATACGGGAGATGATGAACATTGTTGAACCGTTCAATTTTTCGGTTCTGGATATTGAAAATCTCAGACTGCACTATGCAGAAACGCTCAGACACTGGCTGGCACGGTTTAACGAAAACGAAGACGTGGTTCGCAACATGTTTGATGAGCAGTTCATTCGTGCCTGGCGGCTCTATCTGAACGGTTCCATCGCGTCGTTCCTGGTGGGCTCGCTGCAATTGTTTCAGATGGTTTTTGCCCGTGGCGAGGACAATAGCATTGCCAGCACACGGGAGCACTTATACCCGGCCGCGGATTAGGAAAATGAGTGGCTCCGGAAGTTGCGGACACGCTGAGCTGGCCGAATTAAATTCAAAGATCCGCGCTTTCGTCGATGAACGGGATTGGGAACAGTTTCATTCTCCCAAAAACCTGGCCATGGCGTTGGTCGTTGAGGCGGCTGAACTGGTTGAAATCTTCCAGTGGCTGACCGAAAAAGACAGCCTCAATCTTGATGCCCGTAAGCGCCAGCACGTCGAAGAGGAAATCGCCGATGTCCTGATTTACCTGATGCGGATTGCGGATCGTCTCGATATTGATCTATTGGCAGCTGCAGATCGCAAACTGAACATAAACCACCAAAAGTATCCTGCTGCGCAAGTGCGCGGCAAGTCTAGCAAATACTCTGATTACAAGTCTTGATTCGAGTCTACATCGCCGAGAATCTTGCTGATGCGCATCTTATCAGCAATCTTATCCGCCGCTCCGGAATTGAAGTCCATGTGTTTAATGAATTTGCCCATGGCGCGGTGGGGGAGTTGCCGTTTACCCACACATGGCCCGAAGTTTGGATTGAAAACGACCGTGACGAACAGCAGGCTGTCAAGATCATTGCCGAGCGCACAGCCAGGCAGCAATTGATCGGTGAGCTCGACTGCCCCGACTGTGGTCAGCAAAACCCGGCGAATTTCGAGATCTGCTGGAACTGTTCAACTGATCTCGGTGCGGACGACTAATCCCCCACATCCCGATATCACCACCCTGGGTTCATTATTTGGCAGCGCGCAAACGTAAACGAAAAACTGGCATTTTCAAGTCACTGCTGATTCGATTGACCGTGTGGATTGTCACTCTCAGTGTGCTGGGTGGCACCGCGCTATTTTTCTGGACTGATTATCAGATCCGGGAAAAATTCAACAAACAGCTTTGGGACATTCCGGTGCATATTTACAGCAGCCCGTTTGAGATTTATCCGGGCCTCACCGGGTCTGCTGATTTGCTGCAAAAGCGGCTGCTCGGGCTGGGGTATCGACGAGTCGGTCAAGCACGGGGAGTCGGGGAGTTCTCTGCCGCGGACGGTTCCATGACTTTGATTACCCGGCCGTTCGAGTTCTGGGACGGCCCGCAGCCTGCCCGGGCGGTCAACATTCAACTGTCAGGTGGACGGATTCACTCGATCGAGGACCGGGACTCGGGTGCGAAGGTATCGCTATTGCGGCTCAAACCGCACCTGATTGGCAGTTTGTCGCAAAGCACACACCAGGATCGCTATCTGGTGCGTCTTGATGACATGCCGCGGCTCTTGCTCGAAACGCTGCTGGCAGTTGAGGACCGCAGATTCGTCAAGCATTGGGGCGTCGACCCGTGGGCAATCATACGGGCTGCCTGGGCTAATTTCAGAGCTGGCCGCATTGTTCAGGGTGGCAGTACGCTGACTCAACAGCTGGTCAAGAATGTGTATGGCAGGGATGATCGTACTTACACCCGTAAATTTCTCGAAGCGACGACCGCGCTGGTATTGGAGTACCGGCTTGATAAACGTCAGATTCTCGAGGCGTATTGTAACGAGGTATTTCTGGGCCAGGACGGCAAGCGGGCGATTCACGGGTTTGGATTGGGCAGCCAGCACCTGTTTGGCCGGCCGGTGGCCGAGTTGAATGCGAATGAAATTGCGCAGCTCATCGGTATGATCAAGGCGCCATCGTCCTATAACCCCTGGCGCAATCCGGTTGATGCCAAAAAGCGCCGGGCAGTGATCCTGGGGCTGATGCAAGACAAAAATCTGATCAGCCGGATTGACTACGAGCGGTATCTGAATGCGGATTTACAGCTGCGATCCGATGAGCATCGTACCCGCCGACCGTTCTCGTCGTTTGTAGATGTCGTTTTCAGGCAGTTGTCTGATCGGCTTGATTCTGAAGACCTCAAAAGCAGTGCGCTGTCGGTATTTACCACGATGGATATGGAAGTCCAGCGCGCCGCACAGGCTGCATTATCGGGGGAGCTGACCGCAATTGAAAAAACCGCTGGCCTGCCGCCGGGCTCGCTGGAAGGCGGTGTCGTCGCCTTGCAGCCGGACAGTGGTGAAATACTCGCACTGGTCGGCAGCAGAAACTCTTACGTTGGCACCTTCAACCGGACGCTGAGCGCGCGCCGGCCGGTTGGCTCCCTGGTTAAACCGGTGATTTATCTGACTGCGTTTATGAACAGCAAGTCATGGACACTGGGGAGCGTTGTTTCCGACCGACCTGTCACCTATAACATAAAGGGCAGTGCCAACTGGTCGCCAAAGAACTATGACGAAGAGTTTCTGGGCAATATCACGGTGCTGGATGCGCTTGCGCAGTCGCGCAATGTGCCGGCGGTGAAAGTTGGCATGAAAATTGGCGTCAAGCAGGTTGCAGAAAACCTGCGCAAGCTGGGAGCGCCAGTGAGCGCCCCGGTGTATCCGTCGATTTTACTCGGCGCATTGGAGTTGTCGCCGATTGAGGTGGCGCAAATGTACCAGGTGCTCGCTAACTCGGGATTCAAGGCAGACCTTCGAACAATATTTGCAATTACTGCCGACTCGCGGGCGATCGGTCGCGCAACCTCCTCCAGAGTCGAAGCGGTTATGCCGTCGGACAAGACCTACCTGACCCTCTACGGTCTGCAGGAAGCGGTCAGGAACGGGACCGGCAGCGGTTTGCTGAATACCTTCAGCCCGGCACTGAATCTGGCCGGTAAAACCGGTACAACGGACGATTTCCGTGACAGCTGGTTTGTCGGGATGTCGGGTAATATTTTGGCGGTAGTCTGGGTCGGCCGCGACGACAACAAGCCTACCGGCCTCACCGGCGCTACCGGGGCGATGCGTGTTTGGGCTTCAATGATGAATCAGGTCAATCTGCAGGCTTTGAATCTTCATTCCGGCGGCAATATCCAGTTTGTGGAAATCGATCTTGATTCAGGGCTGAGAGCAACAAGCGGGTGCGAACGGGTCGGTCGAATTCCATTCCTGGCGGGTACTGCTCCCAAACGAAATGCGTCTTGCCGCTGACTCATGCATGGGCGCAAATACGGAAAACGGATCCGTATGACGCGTTGTAAAAAAAATATCTGTACCAAGTCAGCAGCAGAATTCTCTAAAATTTACGGTCTTATGTCTAAGGAATACAATCCAGCAAATGTTGAGTCTGCGGCCCAGAAATTCTGGGATGAGAAGCAAAGTTTTCAGGTGATCGAGGACCCCGAACGGGAGAAGTTCTATTGCCTGTCCATGTTCCCGTATCCGTCAGGAGCACTGCATATGGGACACGTGCGCAACTATTCGATTGGCGACGCCATGAGTCGCTATCAGCGCATGCTGGGCAAGAATGTTTTGCAGCCGATGGGCTGGGATGCTTTTGGTCTGCCGGCTGAGAATGCGGCGATTGCCAAGGGCGTGCCGGCAGCCAACTGGACGTACGAGAACATCGAATATATGAAACGCCAGCTGAAACGCCTGGGGTTTGGTTATGACTGGTCTCGGGAGCTCGCCACCTGCAGACCGGAATACTATCGCTGGGAGCAGTGGTTTTTCACCCGCCTGATCGAAAAGGACCTGGCCTATCGCAAGATGGCGGTGGTCAATTGGGACCCGGTAGAGCAGACGGTACTCGCCAACGAGCAGGTGGACTCCAGCGGTCGCGGCTGGCGCTCCGGTGCGCTGGTTGAAAAGCGGGAGATCCCGCAGTGGTTTATCCGCATTACTGCCTATGCTGACGAATTGCTCGAAGAGCTGGACAATCTGCCCGGCTGGCCGGAATCAGTCAAAACCATGCAGCGCAACTGGATTGGGCGCTCAGAAGGTGTCGAGTTTGATATTCCGGTTGAAGGTGATCATCCGCCGCTGCGCGTATTTACCACCCGTCCCGATACCCTGATGGGCATCACTTATGCTGCAGTAGCACCCGAGTATCCGCTGGCCCGGCAGATTGCCAAGTCAGATCCCGAAATTGCCGAATTTATCGAGACCTGCAAACTGAACAGCACCTCTGAAGCGGCGATTGAAAGCATGGAAAAAAAGGGACTGCAGCTGCCGGTCAGTGCGCGTCACCCGGTGAGCGGCGAGCGCCTGCCCATATTTGTCGCGAACTTTGTGCTGATCACCTACGGCACCGGTGCAATTATGGCAGTGCCGGGGCATGATCAGCGGGACTGGGAATTCGCCCGCAAGTACGGCATTGATATTCGCAAGGTTGTGCGGCCGGCTGACGGCGATGTTGATCTTGACAAGGGTGCCTACGTTGACAAAGCGGATACAGTTTCCTGTAACTCCGGCGAGTTTGACGGGCTTGATTTTGCAGGTTGCTTCGATGCAACTGCCGACTACCTGGTCGCGCATGCCAATGGCAAGCGCACGATCAACTATCGATTGAGAGACTGGGGTGTGTCGCGCCAGCGCTACTGGGGCTGCCCGGTACCGGTCGTTTATGATAGCGACAACGGACTGCATCCGGTCCCCGATGACCAGCTGCCGGTGGTTCTGCCTGAGGATGTTGAGTTTCAGGGTGTGCGCTCACCGATTCGGGATGACCCCGCATTTGTCGAAACGACGGTGCCCGGTACCGATGCGCCAGGCCGACGTGAAACGGATACATTCGATACCTTTGTTGAGTCATCGTGGTACTTTGCGCGTTTTTGCTGCCCTGGAGCGGCTGCAAAAGTTGATGAGCGTGCCAATTACTGGCTGCCTGTAGATCATTACATTGGCGGCATTGAACACGCGGTGCTGCACCTCCTGTACGCACGTCTTTATCACAAATTGATGCGCGACACGGGTCTCATTAATTCAGATGAGCCATTTACCAATCTGCTGACGCAGGGCATGGTGCTCAAGGATGGTTCGAAAATGTCAAAGTCAGTCGGCAATGTTGTCGACCCGCAGGAGATGATCGATCAGTACGGCGCCGATTCGGTGCGTCTGTTTATTCTGTTTGCTTCGCCACCGCGGCAGACGCTGGAGTGGAATGACGAGGCGCTGGCGGGTGCGCATCGGTTTTTGAACCGGATATGGAATCTGGTGACTCGATTCGAAGACGACGTGCGGGACTATTTTGCCGCGCGGGAGAATGTTACCTTTGACGATTTCAGTTGGGCTGCCAGTCTATCGGACCAGCCGGCAAAAGACCTAAGACTGCAGACTCACACCCTGCTGAAAAGAATCTGCCAGGACTTTGAACGTCATCAATACAACACTGCCATTGCAGCCTGTATGGAGCTTTGCAACGCGGCGACCACCTATGGTTCGAAATTCAGTAAAGCTGATCCCGCCGCGCGACTCGATGCGCTGGTCGAAGCAATCCTGGTGCTGGTTCGGGCACTCGCGCCAATCGTCCCGCATATCTGTCATGAATTGTGGCTGCGTATGGGATTTCAGTCGTCGCTGCTCGATGCAGCCTGGCCGAAGATTGACGAAACAGCACTGGTTCAGGATACGATAACATTACCAGTGCAGGTGAACGGCAAGTTGCGCGGGCAAATCCAGGTTGGTGTGACCGCCTCGCGCGATGAAATTTCTGAAACCGCACTTAATTTGCCAGGCGTACAGCGTTTTGTATATGGTAACGAGGTGAGAAAGATAATTATCGTACCAGCCAAAATGGTCAATATTGTTGTATGAATGCCCCGCTAAGAACACATCTATGGGTTATTTTGCTTGCGGTCTCACTGTCCGGATGCGGCTTTCAGCTGCGCGGGCCGGATACCGCACCGAGTCTGTCGCAGCAATATACGGCCCAGGTAAAATCTACTCAGCCGATCTTGAATCAGCACTTTGTCAGGCAACTCAGCCGACTGGGATTCAAGGTGACACAGGGTGCCACTGACTTTGTCATCATGGTGCATAGTGAAAGTGATGAAATTTCCGAATTCGGGTTTGATTCAGATCTTTCCAAGTCGTCAAAAAGACTGGTTTATCGTTTGAACTATACGGTGGTCAATCGCGCAGGTGATTTGGTTCTGGGACCTGAAACGACTGAGTTATCCACGGATTACTTTGTCCCGTTAGGCGACTACCTCAGACAAGACGTTGCAGACAACCTGCAAATTAAAACGGTCAACCACCTGCAAATGGAAACTGCAAAAATTGCGGCGCTGGAAAGGTTGCGAACAAGGGCAGCCGATGTGGTGGTCAGTCAGCTGATTGGCAAGATTGAAGACCCGTCACCGAGTGCAGAGCAAAACTGACGATGCAGATAAAACGCGCGGAGCTGTGGAGCCGGAATCAGTTCGATCTGCGTTATTTGATTTACGGAAAGGAGCTGTATCTGGTCGAACGCTGCTGCGAGAGAATTCGCACGCAGGCACTCGAAAACGGCTACTCGGAGCGCATTTCGCTGTCGGTTTCATACGATTTTCAGTGGGATGCTTTTACCGGTCAGCTAGGGCAAATGGATTTGTTCGGTTCAAAAAAACTGATCGAGTTGAGATTGCCGGCCAGTGGCCGACCCGGGCTGCAAGGCGCCAAGATTCTTGCTGAGTGCGTAAAATCTCCAGGTGACGATACCGCGGTTGTGGTGATTGCCGGGGCAATGGAGTCCAGTATCAAGCGCACCGCATGGTTCAAGGCCTGGACCGACCATGCGGTTGTCGTCGACAATCCTGAAATGCAAAGAGGTGAGTTCCGCGGCTGGATAAAGCGCTCACTTGACAATCGGCAAGTCAATTATCAGCCGGAAGTGGTTGGGCGACTCGCCTATTACTTCGAAGGCAATATGCTCGCAGCCGCCAATGAGATTCGAAAGTTGGTATTAGGCAATGATGGGTCTACAATAACAGTTGAGGAAATCGATCGAATTGTGTCCGATCAGGCGAGATTCAACACCTTTTCGTTTGTCGACGCATGTCTTGCGGGGAGTACTGCGCGTGCGCTTCGTCAGTTGAGGCTGTTGCAAAATGAAGGCACTGAACCCATATTGGTTCTATGGGTGATGGCGCGCGAGTACAGAACGGTGTATAAAATCGCCTTTGCAGCTACAAACGGTTTGCAGACTGCACCAATATTCAATAAACTGAGAATTTGGCAGACCAAGCAGCAAACCATTTTGCAGGCAGCGCGGCGGCTGGGACTTGAAGGCAGTGTCGTTGCCTTGCGCCAACTTGCCAGGGCAGATCGGATTCTAAAAGGCCGCGAAGCAGCCAAGGCAGGTGGAATATGGGACGAGTTCGAAAATATTGTGATTCATGTATGTGGCATTGCCGGGGGTGCCAGGTAGAAGATTATGGGAACGCAGGCACAGCAGTTATTTGACATTGCCGACTATGTGCGACAGGTCGCGATTGACGCGCGCTTGGCCTCACGAAAGGCCGCGCGAGCCTCAACGCGGCAAAAAAACCAAGCACTCAGAACAAGTGCAGATGAAATCGAGCGATCAATCAGGGAGATTCAAAAAGCCAATACGATGGATCTGGAATCCGGCCGGCGCGCGGGATTGTCCGATGCACTGCTTGATCGGCTCGAGTTGACAGACGAGCGGGTCGCGCTGATGGCGCAGGGGCTGCGCGAGATTGCTGAATTGCCGGACCCGGTCGGTGAGATATCCGAAGTTGTGCAACGTCCCTCAGGAATCAGAGTGGGTCGCATGCGGGTGCCATTAGGGGTAATCGGCATCATTTATGAGTCGCGCCCCAGCGTTACTGCAGAAGCCGGTGGCCTGTGCCTTAAATCAGCCAATGCAGTGATCCTGCGCGGTGGTTCCGAAGCGTTCAATTCAAATATTGCAGTCGTCAATTGCCTGCAGCGCGGCCTCAGCGCAGCCGGTCTTGACGGGGATATTATTCAGTTTATTGAGTCAACCGACCGAGCGGCCATTGATACGCTGATCAGCATGGAAGATTCAGTTGATGTCATCGTGCCGCGCGGCGGCAAGGGCCTGATCGAAAGAATATCGTCAAAATCGACAATACCGGTCATCAAGCACCTCGATGGTGTCTGTCACGTATACGTTGATGACGATGCCTGCCCCGACAAAGCGATGGATATCGTGCTGAATTCGAAAACACACCGTTATGGGGTTTGCAACGCCGCCGAAACGTTGCTTGTCGGCAGTGCAATTGCTGTTGAATTTCTGCCCCGGGTAGCCGCCGCGCTACGCGACAGGGGGGTTGAGCTTCGCGGCTGCGAGCGCAGTCGCAAGATTTCCCCGGGGATGACAGCCGCGAGCGAGGATGACTGGTATGCCGAGTATCTCGCGCCGATTTTGTCAGTCCGGGTTGTTGATGATATTGATCAGGCAATGGATCACATTGAACAGTATGGTTCAGAGCACACCGATTGCATCGTCACCGATCATCTCGGCCATGCTGAGCGATTTCTGCGCGAGGTGAATTCCAGCTCAGTGATGCTTAATGCATCAACTCGCTTTTCCGATGGATTTGAATACGGACTGGGCGCGGAAATTGGCATTAGTACGAACAAGCTGCATGCGCGCGGTCCCGTTGGTCTGGAAGGCTTGACCATGCAAAAGTATGTGGTATACGGTGACGGCACGATTCGTCAATAAGGATTAACTGGAGGTAGCAGCTATGAGACCGATTGGAGTATTTGGCGGAACATTTGACCCCATTCATGTCGGGCATATTATGCCGGTGCTTGACATCTGCGAGCTCACTGGCATTGAACAGGTGCGCTACGTGCCGAACGCCCGTCCAAGTCACCGCGGTACGCCCCGCACTGCGCCTGAGCATCGCTGGAATATGACCGTACTGGCACTGGCAGATTACCCCCAGCTGGTCGCCGACGATCGCGAGATTAATCGCCCGGGCAAATCGTTTATGGTGCCGACTTTGCGTTCCATGCGAAGTGAATTCGGGCTGCGTCCGCTGTCGCTCATTCTGGGAATGGACGCGTTTTTGCAAATCACTCAATGGTACTGGTGGGCGGAGATTCTCAAACTTGCCAATATCATCGTGATCAATCGGCCTGGTGCGAAGGTGCCGGCCGTACTTCCTGTGTGGTGGTCGCGGGCTCTTAAGTCGCATACGCGGGTGCTCTACGAGCGCATGTCTGGCAACATTGTGCATCTCGACGTGCCGTTAATCGATGTGTCTGCGACGCGGCTCAGAATCAGCATGTCTCGGGGAGAAGAGCATCCTGATGCGCTGCCTGCCGAGGTGGCTAAATATATCAGCGAGCATCAACTATATTCTGCTTCAGGAGTTGCCGGCTAGTTGGAATCCAAGCAAATTTTGCAGCCGATAATAGAAGCGATCGAGGACGCAAAGGGGCTGAATATCCAGATTCTCGATGTTCGGGAATTAACCGACGTGACTGACCAGATGGTTGTCGTATCGGGCTCTTCAGTGCGCCATATCAAATCTATAATGAGAGCAATCGTGCAGCGAATGTCAGAGCTAGGGCACAGTCCGAGTGGCATGGAAGGTGAACAGTACGCCCAGTGGATTTTGCTCGATTATAGCGACGTGGTTATCCACGTTATGCTGGCCGAGGCACGTGAATTTTATGATCTGGAAAGACTCTGGAATAGAACACTAACAAAATCGGGCGCGGTATCGGACCAATAGACATCGGTTTCGTTCCGCTCGAGCCGCTTCCCCTCATAAAACAACATGACACTTGAGATCTCCCAGGTGTACCTGGCATCCAGCTCACCGCAGCGTTATCGACTGCTTCGCGCCATGAATTTACAGTTCGATGTCATTGAGCCTGACATTGATGAAACGCCATACAGGCACGAAACGGTAAGTGATTACGTCGTGCGAGTTGCAACGCAGAAGTCGCAGAAGGCGAGCGAAGCGCTGCCGGCGGAAATCAACAGCCACGTCGTTGTCGGTGCAGACACTTGCGTCGCCATCGACAATCGTAAACTCGGCAAACCAGTTGACGCAGCCGATGCGCGACGTATGTTGGAGTTGCTGTCAGGCCAGGTGCACGAAGTGCACTCAGCGGTTGCGGTCGCCAATTGCCGTAACACCCGAACGGCCACATCGGTCAGTCAGGTCGAATTTCATACGCTCACCGACGCACAAATCAGCGCCTTTATTGCCAGCGGTGAGGCGGAAAACCGGGCGGGTGCATATGCAATTCAGGGGCGCGCAGGTGCCTTTGTCAAGCGCTTGGCCGGCTCGTTTAGCGCAGTCATCGGAATGCCAATCCGGGAAACCGCCGAATTGCTGCAGGCAGCCGGGGTTTCGATGCCGCCATATGTGACGTTAGCGAGGAAAGTCGAGCACGAATTTCCGATCGCGCAAGACTGGTTTGGAAATTACTGCATCTGACAGGCCCGCGCTAAACACGTACTCCATAGAAGTTTGCCAGACGCAACACAGTAGCAAGAGATCGGAAAAAGAGAATACGCGATGTACGCCAGGCTCATAAGATTCTCGCTGCGCGTTGTCGCGTGGATAAGTGGAATTTTATTCCTGACAGGCTTGTTTGTCCTGATTCTTCTTTCGAATGCGAATACCCTTGTGCCTTCCCTAATCAATTCGGTATCGGCCAGAATCAATGGTGAGATTACCTATGGTGAGTTTGGCCTAGGCTGGGTTGACGATACCATTGTGATGCAGATTGCCAACCTGAAAATCGAACGGGAAACGCCACAGGAACAATTCGAGTTTTCCGCGGATCGGATTGAAATTCTTGCCACCCAACCCTCCTTGAATCAATCGTATTGGCAGCTTGCCAGGATTGATGTTCAAAGTCCAAAATTAATCTCTCATCGATCTGGCGCGGCACCGGTAAGACAAGACCGAAAGAGCCCTGTTGCCGATACGGACGATATTCCAGGCAGTCTTGGATTTCTGACCCTGATCAGACAGCTTAATGTGACGGAAGGCGAGTACGAATTCAGTATTGAAAACGGCGACAAGCAAGCCAAATTCGCAGGCAATTTCGGTGTCGCAGCGAGAAGCAATGACGAGCTTAAGAATTTATCTGTCGCACTGACCTCACATGAACACGAAGATACGCTCGTTTCGCTTGTCCTGCAAAGTGCGAAACAGGCAGACGGTTCCGAGTCAACCGAACTGAAGTTTGCGGCAAAGTTTGTTGAATTTGCCAGGCTTGCATCATTCCTTCCAGATAATGCCGCGACAGCAAGACTGGATCTATCCAACATTGAGGCTGAAGTCAATGCCAATGTCTACGGTCACTGGCAGGGTCAGGAACTCAATGCTTTGGACTTTTCTGTTGAGTTGAATGATCCGAATCTTGACGGAAACATACCGAATGTTGAACAAGCGCGTCTCCACGCAACCGGAAAACTACATTTGGTAGACGCCAAACCCAGTCATATTGATGTCGACTTCAGGCTGGAATCACTGGACTTGGCCGCAGTATCGAAACAGATTCCCGGGGCGTTCACCCCAAAATTCTACAAGCACCTCTCTGAGCGTTTGCAATCGCTTTGGTTCACTGAGCTGAGCGGTAAGTTTTCCGGCAATCCGCAAAGCATGTTTAAACCTGACGGCTCCTGGAACTTGACGGCAGATGGAAAATTAGCCAACTTCACCTATCGATTTGGCACCAATTGGCCGCCACTCGAGAATGGTGAAGGTACTTATGAAATACGCGGCAAGAAATTGACTATTGCCGGTACAAAAGGTTTTGTCTTTGGCCAGCCAATTAAGCATGCAGCCGCGAAAATTGACGATATCACTGTCGCTGATCCGATTCTGACTGTGTCGGCCGGAATCGATATGCCAGCCAGCGCGGCGATTGATCTTTTCGGTAAAGACGGTATGGTTTCACCTGGTAAGCTGGATTGGATTGCCAGTGCTAGCGGGGCAGGTGAAGTTGAATTGAATGTCGATATACCGCTTCGCAGAGGCAAGGAGTTCACTGTATCCGGTGCGATGAAACTTGCCGGTGTAGAAATGACCACCTCACAGGGTATTACGGGTGATGAGATAGCCGGTCAAATGGCGTTTAACCGGTTTGGAATTACATCTGGCAAACTAAAGGGTCAGGCTTTGGACGGACCCTTTGAGACGGAATTTACCGGTTCCGGCGCTAAGGGGAGTTTCGTTCTGGAAGGCCGCTCAAATGGCCGCGGTGATGCAGTTGCCCTGAAGACTGTTCTGGGTGAGCCGGTCTCCGCGCGCGTGTCAGGCAATTTTGACTGGGCTGCTGATTTCAGATTTGCGCCCGAGCAAAGTCAGGTTGATGTTTCAGCGTCGCTGGTTGATATTGTTTCGGTTCTGCCCTTTCCGCTCAAAAAAGGTGCTGGCGCAGATCTGCCGCTCAGTATTTCTGTACGCACTAAAGATAAATCTTCGCGCACAACCGATCTAAGCCTCGGTCCCCACGTTAAAGCTACCGTTGAGTCATCACTTCGAGACCGAAAATGGCATACCGATTCAGGGCTGATTTCAATCGGAAAACCGCTGCCAGTCAAGGCGGAAAAAAGTGGCCTTGTCGCGTCCGTTAATTTGCCGGAGCTCGACTACGGTGCATGGTCAAGTCTCGCGCGAGACAGTGACAGCGATCAGGGTTCAGGCGATTTTTCAAGTGCGCTTAAGTCGGTCGAAATCAAGGCTGATGCACTCCTTTTAGCGGGGCAGCGAAAGCTGCACAACGCACAGGTTTCGGTCGATAAGAAAGAAACGCACTGGGATGTGTCCATGTCAACTGATACGGTCAAGGGCGTTGGCCGGTACAAGAGCCTGGAATTTGTCCACGAAGGGGAATCGCCGGTGCTGGAAATTGATCTGTCGATCTGCCATATTCCCGCTTCCACGGGCGCGGCAACTGGTCCGCCCACTGATCCTGCAAAACTTCCGGTGCTAAAACTGCGTTGCATGGACACTCGCTATGGCCAATATACGCTCGGTGAGAGTTTAATCGAAGCTCAACCAGGGCCGGATAGCTGGCAGATTACACGTGCGCAGTTCGCCTCACCGTCCTATACGATGGAGGTCGAAGGTGACTGGTTTTATTCTCAACACACAGATCTCAACTTCAAACTGAATTCAGTCGATTTTGGAAGCACGCTGAATGAGCTTGGATTTCCTGCCCGGTTCAAGCGTGGCAAGACCGAAATTACCGGAACGCTCGGTTGGGATGCAGCGTTAACGCAGTGGGCTTCCAATCGAACTTCAGGCGCGCTTGAGGTAAAGTCAGAAGAAGGTGTAATTCTGAGCGATACCGGCTCGCAGGAGGCGCTCAAAGTCGTAGGCGTGTTAAACTACGATACGATATTTCGGCGATTCTCCAATGATATTGTTGATGTTTTAGACGAAGATGGCATTCTGTACGATCACATGACAGGTTCCGCCACGATAAAAAACGGTATTTTTGAAGTCGATGGTGTATTCATCGATGGACCCTCTTTGGCAATTGCGATGACAGGGACTACCAGCTGGAACAAAAAACAGCATAATCTGATTATGGGTGTCGAACCAAAACTGAAAAAATCATTCACCACACTTGCGACCTTGCTGATTAATCCAATTACAGGTGCGCTGGTCTATGCCGGTGGGAAACTGGCCGATCAGGTTAAGGTCAAGTTCTCTTACCAGTATGAAGTGACTGGCCCTTGGGATAAGCCAAAAGTCAGTTTAGTCGACCAGAGCAAGACAAAATCAAGCCAGTCGAACAGCAGCAGTTTGAGTAGCGGCAATTGATGAAAGCGACGATTCGAATCTGTGTGTTGGCACTCATGGCCGCTGGCGCGTCGATGAGTCACGCCCAAAGTGGCTTTCAGGTTGAGATTGCACAGTACGAGTGGCCCCAAGAGCCCTCAGTTGATCGGGTTTTGCAGATTCCGCAGTTTAGATCAGCGATTGCCCGCTACGACGAGGCGGAAGAAGCGACATTGATTATCCGGTATCCGGGCGGTGATGAAGGAAACGCCTGGGCAGAGTCGTTGCGCGATTCGCTGGTGAGTCTCGGCATCCGTTCAGCTCGAATTTTGCTTGAACCGGGTTCAGGTATTCCAGAGACGATACTGCTCATTGTTGCTGAAATGCAGGATTATTGATGCCCCGAGTCGCTGCGATTCAAATGAATTCCGGGGACGATGTTGATCACAATCTTAAATTAACTCGCGAGCTCGTAGCCGCCGCTCGCGACGCGGGTGCGCAGATGGCTGTGTTGCCTGAATGCTTCGCACTGATGGCCAAGGATCAAGCCCAGCGAATTGAACGGGCTGAACCGGCTGACCGGCCGGGGCCGATTGAGACATCTCTGGCTGAACTTGCAAATGAGTTGCAGATCTGGATTCTGGCATCGGGGGTTTTCGTTCGCGGCGTTCAATCGGACATGGTTCGAAATGCAACTTTCGTATTCGATGCGAGTGGCGAAAGGGTCAGTCGCTATGACAAGATCAACCTGTTTGATGTAAGCCTGGCCGATGGCGAGCGTTATGCAGAATCGGAGTACACGGAAGCGGGCCGCGAGCTTGTTGTTCAGCAAACGCCGGCTGGCGTGTGTGGACTGACAGTTTGTTATGATGTCCGGTTTCCGGCGCTTTACGAAAGGCTGTCAGCGATGGGTGCCAGCTGGTTCGTGGTGCCTTCTGCATTTGCATATACAACAGGCAAGGATCACTGGGAAATACTGCTGAGAGCGAGAGCAATTGAAAATCATGCTTATGTGGTGGCGCCGGCGCAGTGGGGCATGCACGCAGGAGGTCGCCGCACATATGGTAACTCGCTCATTTCAGATCCTTGGGGTAAGGTGATCGCGCATCAGGCAGATGGCGATGGTGTGATTGCTGCTGAAATAGATTTAGGAAAAGTCTCTGCGGTGCGTGCACACTTCAACAAAGACGATGTGTCGCTCGAACCTACAAGTAATTGATATTAAAATATATATACGATAATCGACGATGAATCAATGCGGTACCATTCGACCAGTCAAGTCGGCTCTGAATCCCTTAAGACTTGCCGGCTGCGCTGCATGTCTCTCACATGAAATGAGAATACATGTGTCGAGACTTTGATCCGCCTTAAGCCAAGTATTTCTACACTATTGTTTCACGGCTGGTTTTCGCTGGTAATCGCATAGAACTGCATTGCTATAATTCGAACACTCAGTTTGTCGTCGGTATATCCCACTTGGCTCCAAACTGTACATTCATCTGCATTTAACCCGAATCGACTCCCAATTTATCATGAACAACTACATCGACATCGCCCGAAAAACTCTGCTGGAACCCGCCGAAGTCGGTGACCGGGAACTCGATCAGCTGCTTGGAAAAATGGCAGGAAAACATATTGACCATGCAGACGTTTACTTTCAGTATTCTCGAAGTGAAGGCTGGTCCCTTGAAGAGGGCATTGTTAAATCCGGCAATTATTCCATTGATAAAGGTGTTGGTTTACGCGCGGTCAGCGGTGAAAAAACCGGTTTTGCCCATTCGGACGACCTGAGCCTTGAAGCCCTGAACCAGGCTGCGGTGTCGGCCAGGGGAATCGCTCACAGCTCGAGTTCTGGCAGTGCAAGCCTGAGCGATCAGCGATCGGTCAATGTGCCCGCGTTGTATCAGGCAGATAACCCCCTGGTGAGTATTTCCGAAACGGAAAAGATTGCGCTTTTGGAGCGCGTGGAAAGTGAAGCCAGACGACAGGACCCACGTGTCAAGGAAGTGATGGTAAATCTCCTCGGAGAACATGAGATCGTAATGATTGTGCGCCACGACGGCAGTGTGTGCGCGGATGTTCGCCCGTTGATTCGCATGAACGTCACGGTCGTAGCCGAACAAAATGGCAGGCGCGAGAAAGGCAGCTTTGGCGGTGGTTCAAGGGAATCCTATCGCTATCTGCTTGATGAAGACCGGGCACTCGGCTATGCCAGGGAAGCGGTGCGTCAGGCACTGGTAAACCTGGAATCAGTCGATGGGCCGGCAGGAACCATGACAGTTGTGCTTGGACCCGGGTGGCCTGGAATTTTGCTGCACGAAGCGATCGGACATGGGCTGGAAGGCGATTTTAATCGTAAAGGTACATCGGCCTTTTCCGGGCGAATTGGTGATCAGGTTGCCTCAAAACTGTGTACGATCGTGGATGATGGCACGATTGAGTATCGGCGCGGTTCGCTTAGCATTGATGACGAAGGGACACAGTCGCAGAATACGACACTGATCGAAAACGGTGTACTTAAGGGCTATATGCAGGACCTTACGAACGCCCGTCTCATGGGTCATGCAGCAACTGGCAACGGTCGGCGAGAATCATACGCGCATCTGCCAATGCCGAGAATGACCAATACGTACATGTTACCGGGCGAGTCCGAGCACGAAGAGATCATAGAATCGGTTAGCAAGGGGCTGTACGCGGTACAGTTTGGTGGCGGCCAGGTTGATATCACCTCCGGTAATTTTGTATTTTCAGCCACTGAGGCCTATCTCATTGAAAATGGCAAGATTACCAGCCCCGTCAAAGGCGCAACACTGATCGGCAATGGGCCGGATGTTCTGACCCGGGTCTCTATGGTTGGTAACAACCTGCAGCTCGATTCGGGTGTTGGAGTGTGCGGAAAAAACGGTCAGGCAGTACCAGTCGGTGTGGGTCAACCGACCCTGCGACTCGATGAAATTACCGTTGGCGGTGTCGTCGTCTGAACACGGTGAAAAAATGACAAGTCAAGCAATTCAAAAATCCAGGGCGATGAATACGGATCTTCAAAGTGCAGTTGAATATGCGCTAAAGGTTGCCAGGCAGATGGGAACCACGGGCGCAGTAGCAGGCGTTTCCCGTACCA
>JAJDZL010000126.1 GCA_022824665.1 Gammaproteobacteria bacterium
GGCATGGTTTCACGAGCGGTTTTCGTACAGTGCCGTGGTGGCAAAGCTTGTGACAGCTGTACTTACACGACGGGCGGGCTATGATTATTTTCACCAAGTATTCACAAAATAAGTGCCAAACAAGCTGAACTCAATGCGGCAAATTGGTCAGTAGCGTCCAGTGACTGCAATGAGTAATTCGGAGCAGTTAGCAACTGGCCAAACAAGCAGTATGCAAAGCTCCGCACGAAATCGCTCTTGTGCTTGCAAAACATGCAATCCGCGCGCAGTGGGCCGCGCATGTTCCTTGCAGTTCATCACGCACTTCTTTGAATAGCTGTTCCATATCAATTGCTGTGTAACACCAACTTGCTGTGTAACACCAACGCATTAAGAAAATCGTATACAAAATACTGCTATAATTAATCGTGCTGAGTTATTTCCCACAAATTACAAATGTCGTCCGTGCTTATTTTCAGTACATTTATAAAGCACGGCAAACTAAGGAAATTTTCTCAGTATTTAATTGAACAAATTCAATAGCGTACATTGAAGTGCTGCTAACAATTCCATTTAGCACTAATGAACGTTTCTTCGACAGTACAAATTACGCACCGCGCTTGACCGAGTCAAATTATGATGAGATATTTTCGGACTAATCAACAAGTCCATGCAAGTCTGCCAACAATGCAGCCTCTGAATATGGCGGTGCCATCTGAGGAATTTTTTGATGAAACGCATGTTATTCAACGCAACTCACCCAGAAGAGTTGCGAGTAGCCATTGTCGATGGCCAAACACTGGTTGATCTGGACATAGAATTTTTAAACAGCGAAAGTAAACGAGGCAATATATACAAAGGAACCGTAACCAAGGTTGAACCTTCTCTTGAAGCCGTATTTGTAGATTACGGCGCGCAACGGCAAGGGTTTCTTTCGCTAAAAGACATTTCCAGAAACTACTTCTCCAAAAATTACACCGCGTCAACCCCCATGGCGCACGTGAAAGTCCAGGACGTCATAGAGGTCGGTTCCGATATGATCGTTCAGGTGGAAAAAAATGAACGAGGCAGTAAGGGCGCAGCCCTCACAACCTTTATCAGCCTGGCTGGCCGCTGCCTGGTATTTCTGCCGCACAACCCGCGCGGTGGCGGTATCTCGCGACAGATCGAAGGTTCCAGTCGCCATGAACTCAAGGAAATCATGGCGCAGCTTGAATTGCCGAACGAACATTCCATCATCGCACGAACTGCGGGGATTGGTCAGTCGGTCGATAACTTCAAGGCTGACCTTGCATACCTGCTAAATCTGTGGAAAGCAATCGAAGATACGGCAAAAAAAAGCGACTCAGCGACGCTGATTTACCAGGAAAGCAGTTTAATCGTTCGCACATTAAGGGATTACCTGCGAGATGACGTCAAGCAGATCCTGGTCGACAAACAAGAACTGTTCGAAAAAACGCGTCAATTTGTCAAGGATGTGCTACCCGCGGCGCGGATTCAGGTTGAGTATTACGACGGCACAGTGCCGCTATTTTCCAAATTCCAGATCGAGCATCAAATCAAGAACGCATTCGAACGCAATGTGAATCTTCCGACTGGCGGCGTCATAGTCATCGAACAGACCGAAGCGATGGTTACCATCGACGTCAACTCTGCCCGCTCGACGAAAGGCGCTGATATCGAAGAAACCGCACTTGAAACAAATCTGGAAGCGGTCGAACAAATTGCCAAACAACTGAAAGTTCGCGATATTGGCGGTCTGATCGTCATCGATCTGATTGACATGAATTCAGCGCGCAACAGAAAGAAAGTGGAAAAACACTTTCAGCAAGCCGTGGAATCGGACCGGGCACGAACGCGAATCGGCAAGATTTCTCAGTTCGGACTGCTTGAGATGTCGCGGCAAAGACTGCGCTCTTCAATTGAAGAGTCCAGTCACGATCAGTGTCCCCGCTGCAAGGGACGGGGCTTTATCAGAAGCATTACATCCAGCGCACTGAATATTCTAAGACTCATCGATGAAGACTCCCGCAAAGAAAGCACCGAACTCGTACATGCCCATCTGCCGGTCGATGTTGCAACCTTCCTGATCAACGAAAAGCGCCACGAGTTAAATGCCCTTGAATCACGAACCGGTACCCGGGTGGTCATTATTCCAACCCGTTCACTGCTTAATCCGGACTATCAGATTGTCAGATTCACCGCCGCCGAGGTCGACGATAACGACGACAGCGTCAGCTATACACTGAAGACACCCGACCAATCACCTGAAATCTATAACTTTATCCGCTCCGGTAACAGCGCCAACGCAGCAGCTGTCAGTCAGGACGATCTAGTCATGGGTTCGAATTCCGAAAAAGAACAATCACCGCTATTGAAGCGGGTGGTCAAATCAATCTTTGGCCGCTCCACAGTTGATGGTGACATTCTGAAAACTGACAGCACACCAGCGGCGCCAAAAGAAAAGGACAAGCAAGGCGAACGGTCAAGCAAACAGCCCCGTCCGCGTCCGGCCAACCGAGGTCAACGCCGCACGGCAAAAAAGGCCCCGGCGAAAGCCAAGCCAGGTGCTACCGCAGCGCAAAGGAAACCTGCAAGTACGGCTCAAAAGAAACCTGCCGCGGCAGCCGAAAAGAAACCGGCAAACACCAGAAAGCCGCGCACTGCCAGAAAACGATCAAAACCATCGGGGAATTCAATTTATTACCCGGACCCCAATGCACCAGCCCAGCAGCACAACACCGCAGCTCAGACGAACAGTCCGGGAAACACCTCAAGAACGAGCAACCGAAACCGACGGTATTCGCGCTCTCGCAACCGCAAATCAGAGGCCGAGAAAAGCGCATAACGAAGACGCCTGGCACCAATCACTGCCAGGCCTCATTTTGATTACTGATCGGGTTTCAGTTTCCAGTCACGCGCGTAGTCTGCAAAACGCGCGACCTTTGATTCGCTTAACCACTCATGTGTGAGCATTAGTTCCTCGTCGTACTGCGACTCGGACATTGCACCACGAATCAACTCATACCGCAAATAAATAAGGTATGTATTCAGTGCATCGATCTCACAATAATCGCGTATTTCCTTTAACTTGCCTTCCAGATAAGCGCTGAAGACACTGGCACCGCCGATACCCGATTTTCCAGGCAGCCCAATCAGCTTCGCAACGTCATCCAAAGACGCATTTGCCCTGCCCTGACGGCGCGCCAACACATCCATGATGTCGACGTGCCGATTGTGATAACGGCTCTGATAGTTGTTAAATCTGAACTCCCGGTCAAATTCGCCAGTGTCCCAATACGGCGTGCTGCTGACAGAATGAATCATCGCACGATACTGCAGCACCGGCAAGTCAAAGCCGTTACCGTTCCATGAAATCAGTGTTGGCCGTTTTTCTACAGCACGGAAAAAACCCGCAACCAGGTCTTTTTCAGTTGCATCGAGGCCACCTAACGATTTCACAATAAAACCAGCGCTGTCCCAGCGTGCGGCAACAGAAATTGCAACAATCTTGTGCTGATGCAATGGCAGCATGATTGCATCCGGGACCTTGGTACGTCGCGCGGCCAGCATTGCTTTAGCTGCATGCTCTCGTTCAAGGCCTGCAAGGTCGTGCAGCAGCTCACCGCCCTCGGTATCAGGTACCG
>JAJDZL010000180.1 GCA_022824665.1 Gammaproteobacteria bacterium
CCTGATTAGATCGTCTGAGATACCAATCTGAAACTCAAACTCACTCAACAACGGCATCCACTCAGTCATTTATCACCGGATTTACAGTACCGACAGCATTCCCTTCAGTTTTCTGCCACCGACAAGAGTTTCAGGATGCAGGCCATCCGTGCATCAACGCTGCGCCAGCCAAAATAACAAAGGGGAACACAATTATTCGACATCAAGCAGCGTAACCCGACGAATCAGCAAACGCACATTCTTGGTATTCTTGAATTGTCCAGCTTGATGTGCATGATCGCAATTTGCTAACCGTACTGCCACGAAACAGGATTATTCCGCCTGCCCCTCACGAATACCTAAGGTTGAACCAGCCAACTGCGGTAATTGCAGCGATTTCGGCAACAACAGCAATTCAACTGAAAATTGGCGTTGAAGGCTCTCAGTTGGCGCACGAGAGTCAGACATCGATGAAATGGGTCGACACCCATAACAATTCAATTGTGCCGACAAAATCAAGAACTCTCCCGTTCAGTAGCATTGCTACTTGATTGATTGATGTTTTTTAATTCACCAAAACCATTAAACCTATCGCAAGTTTTCATGACTGGGTGCAATGCTTAGGTTTGGAATTTGGGGATAATTCCTTAAAAATTTTTGTGAATTACTTGGTATGGCAATCTCGCTCAAGTAATAAAATATATAGCGGTTCATTAGACCAAAGAAAACATGATTCGACCACCAGCTGATCTGTACAAAAACTCCAGACTGGATCATTAGTTTTTCGCCGTAACGGCTAACAAAATTCATATACAGGTCAATGCGTTGTTTCAAACGCTAGCATCCATATCTTCGCTGCTTGTCGGCTACATATTTTTGTTTATCGGCAATGCTCTGCTGAGCACGCTGGTATCTTTGCGCGGGCAAATTGAAGATTTCGCAACACTTAATATCGGCCTCATCAATGCAGCGTATTTTCTTGGTTTGTTTATCGGTGCGAAAGTTTGTGACGGGCTTGTCGCAAGATCCGGACACAGTCGCGCCTACGCGGTCTTCGCCGCCCTCGGTGCAGTCTGTGCACTGCTCCACGCACTAATCGTCGACCCCTATGCCTGGATCGTTATTCGACTGGGTACCGGTGTTTTTTGTGCCGGCCTGATGATGGTTACCGAAAGTTGGCTGAACTCCAAGGCAACCCGTACTACACGCGGGCAGATATTGTCAATCTACATGATTACGCACTTTCTGGCTTCGGGGTCGGGGCAGCTTATCATTCCATTCGCAGAACCCGGTACCTTTCACCTGTTTTCGATTGCCGCAATTGGCTATTCACTCGCATTGCTGCCGGTGCTGATTACCCGACAAGCTGCGCCAACGCTGCAGCAGCGGGAAAAATTCAGGTTTATGCAGGTTTACCGGTACTCGCGCGCGGCGATGACCGGGGCTGTATGCTGTGGCCTGATCTCGTCCGGTGTGTATGGGCTTGCGCCAATTTACACGCAGGGTATCGGCATGTCGACTACAACGACTGCCTTGTTTATGGCGCTGTTGATTTTCAGCGGCTGTATTTTGCAGTGGCCAGTGGGCAAACTTTCCGATCGGCTTGACCGGCGAAAACTGATGGCATTCATGTGTCTTTTTAGCGGTCTGCTTGCGATTGGCGTGATTTTCACCTCACAACTGAACTTGGGCTATTTTCTTGCCTCTGCCGCCTTGTTTGGAGCGTTCTCGTTTGCCGTTTACCCCATTGCGCTCGCTCACATGAATGATTCGACACCGGATGGAAAACTGCTCTATGCTTCTGCCGGGATGTTGACTGCGTTTAGTACCGGCGCAGTCATCGGTCCGATTATCGCGGCATCAGCCATTCAAGCGTTTGGCTATAACGCACTGTTTGTTTATTTCGCGGTAATTTATGTGCTTTATGCCGTACTGCTGTATTTGCGAATCCGTCATCGTCCCGCACCGAAACGCAAGCGATTCCGACGCTATTTTCGCGTCATGGGTGATGCAAGTACGCCGCGACAAAAAGCACAGCAAGAAATCGACCGGGAGATCGCTCGAAACGCCGGCGGTCGTAAACCTTAACGTCTATTCAACAAGCCGCCTCAAGGGATGCACCCTGGTTGTCATTGCCTTGATGAATCAGGGGTTGCGCAATAGTCGAATCAGACTCGAGGTATCCCACCGGGACCCGCCCATTGCGATGACTTCAGCATAAAACTGATCGACCAGCGCAGTAACCGGCAATCTGGCACCTGTCGCATTTGCTTCATCCAGACAGATTCCAAGGTCTTTTCTCATCCATTCAACCGCAAAACCAAATTCAAACTCGTCATCGACCATGGTCTCACCCCGGTTTTCCATCTGCCAGGACTGCGCGGCACCTTTCGAAATAACATCAAGCACCAGTTTTTCGTCGAGACCAACTTTGGTTGCAAAATTAAGCGCTTCCGACAAACCCTGCACCAGGCCGGCAATCGATATCTGGTTGACCATCTTGGTCAACTGGCCAGACCCAACTGCGCCCATCAGCGTTACTGCACGTCCGTAGGAAGCCATGACCGGTGCGACTTTCTCAAAAACTTGCGCGTCACCCCCTGCCATGATTGTCAGCACGCCATTTTCCGCACCTGCCTGACCACCCGAGACCGGTGCATCAATAAAGTGAATGCCAGCTTTAGCCGCTTCGTCAGATAACGTTCGTGCGATACTGGCTGAAGCTGTCGTATGATCGACAAAGACGGCTCCGGCTTGCATGGAAGAAAAGGCACCGTTTTCGCCGCAGCAAATCTCTTCTATGTCAGAGTCGTTGCCAACACACGCAAAGACCACATCAACATTCTGAGCAGCCTCAGCAGGTGTAGGTGCCAAGTGGCCGGAAAATTCACTGACCCACTTTTCAGCTTTTTGAGCAGTACGATTGTAGACACAAACCTGGTAACCGTTATTGGCCAGGTGCCCAGCCATTGGATAGCCCATCACACCAAGGCCGAGATACGCGGTGGTAATGGTTTTTGAGTTATTCGCTGAGTTCATATTGGAGTCCTGCTGTTAGTCTGAAGTCTCGTGATTGCAATCGGATGATCGAATTGTGCGGAAAATTATAAGTGGACTTTCCTTAGTGATTAATACGCTAATGAAGGAGATTTGTATCAAGAACTACCTGCACGACCAGCGTCTATCTCCTGATCACTTATTGAAAGAATATCACTCTGACCATCGCGGAGTTTCTCTCTTTAATTTTTGAATGAGTCAGTTCAACAAGGCAACAGCGGCCAGCATCATTCACGAATTCGGACAGGTCACCACTTTGTCCGCCGTTTCGGACCAGAAAGATGCGAACTGCTTGATCAGTTTCGTCCGGAATTAATCATTTCCATTGAGTCATGACGCAACTGATTACGAATTGGAGCAGATATATTCGTGATTTGGACCTGTTTTGGCT
>JAJDZL010000139.1 GCA_022824665.1 Gammaproteobacteria bacterium
CAGGAAGAATTCGGCAGTGAGTGTCTTGCTGTCAACCTGCCGGCCAATGGTGGCAGTGAAGTCGTTGGCTGCCTGGTCAACGGTGATGCCGGGACCGACTTTTCGTCTGTCGAAGATGCCCATATTTCGATTGCTGACCAAATTGTTGAAGTCGATGATGAACTGATGGAAGAGTACCTCGAAACGGGTGAGCTGCCCGAGGACCGGGTTGCATCAGTATTCAAACAGGCCATGCGGGAAGGGCACCTCGTTCCGGTATGTTTTGTTTCCGCGGAAACAGATGCCGGGGTGGCTGAAATGCTGACCCTGATAGCAGACTTGTTTCCGAACCCGACAGAGGGATCATTACCTGAGTTTTATCAGGAAACAGATGGGCAAAAAGAACAAGTGAGCATTGGCGCAGACCCGGACAAAGATCTGGTCGCGCATGTATTCAAGATTACATTTGATCCGTTTATCGGTAAGTTGGGGGCGTTTCGAGTTTACCAGGGGCAGCTCAACAAGGATACATCTGTGTTTGTTGACGATGCTAGAAAAGCAGTCAAATTCAATAACCTTTACCAGTTATCTGGCAAACAGAATATTGATGTTAACGAAGCGATCACCGGCGATATTCGAGGCATTGCCAAGATCGATGAGATTGAACAGGATAGTGTGCTACTCGGTCAAAGTGCTGATACTGCGGTTCGAATGAAGTCGATTGCGCCGCCATATCCGATGGTCGGACTTGCAATTGGATCGGCCAATCGGGGTGATGAACAAAAAGTTGCCGAGGCATTGCAGAAAATTGCTGCCGAGGATTCATGCATCGCGCTTGCCAGGAATCCTGCAGCCAACGAAACAATCTTGCGCGGTATGGGTGATCTGCATCTGAGGGTTGCACTGGAACGAATGAAAGAGGTGTACAACGTTGAGGTCACCACGTCGATTCCCACCGTCGATTACCGCGAAACGGTCACCAGGGGTGCTGAAGGCCACTGCCGACACAAGAAGCAGACCGGTGGCGCAGGCCAATTTGGCGAGGTATTTTTGCGAGTTGAACCACTGGCAAGGGGTGACGGGTTTGAATTTGTTGACAATGTCGTCGGCGGTGTCATCCCATCACAGTTTATACCTGCTGTCGAGAAGGGCATCATGCAGGTGCTGGACAATGGTGCGTTTGCGGGATTTCCTCTGCAGGATATCCGGGTTACGGTATACGACGGCAAACATCACTCGGTCGATTCAAAGGAAATTGCGTTTATTACGGCAGGCAAGAAAGCCTTTATCGATGCGGTGTCCAAGGCGGGTCCGATGGTTCTCGAGCCGATTGCGGATGTATCGGTTACGGTGCCAAGTGCAAATATGGGAGACATCGCGGGCGAGCTTTCTTCGCGACGCGGTCGTATTAGCGACACCGATACGCTGCCGTCCGGAGCGGTCAAAATTTCAGGTGCTGCACCGCTGGCTGAAATGGCTGACTTTCAGGCAAGACTGAATGCCATCACCGGTGGAGAAGGCACCTTTATAATGGAATTCGGATCTTACGACCCCGCACCAATGGACATTCAGAAAAAACTGAGCGCACAGTTTCAGCAACCTGAAGACGACTAGACGGTTTTTACTATGACGCAGGCATCTGAAGAAACACCCGAAAGGTGTCCAATAACCGGCAAACTAGCCCCGCGGCCGAGTGCTGACGAAGCAGCTGAAAACGAACAGAAAACGCTTGTACTGACTGGTGCTAGTCAAGGCATTGGTCATGCAACGGCAAAACTATTTCAGGAACACGGGTGGCGTGTATTGACGTGTTCAAGACGGGCGTTTACCAGTTCCTGTCCCTGGCAGGAAGGACCCGAAGATCACGTTCAGATTGATCTCGGTGATCCGGATCATCGCTCAATCGGCCTTGCTGAGTTAAAGAAAAGGCTTGCTGGCGGCGCGTTGCATGCTTTGGTCAACAATGCTGGCATATCACCCAAGTCAGAAGCAGGTTCGAGGCTGGGACCCGTTGATACGGGCATGGCAACCTGGCGTCTGGTTTTTGAAGTTAACTTTTTTGCGCCCATTGTATTGGCTCGCGGTCTCATGGAAGAGTTGGTCAAGGGAAGCGGCTCGATTGTCAATGTGACATCAATTGCCGGCTCCAGAGTGCACCCCTTTGCAGGAACCGCGTATGCCACATCAAAAGCTGCACTTGCGGCATTGACACGGGAGATGGCGGCAGATTTTGGGCCGAAGGGGATTCGTGTGAATGCAATTGCCCCTGGGGAAATTGACACGCCAATTTTATCGCCCGGGACATCAGATCTGGTCAAGGGGATTCCGTTAGACCGGTTAGGCACACCGGAAGAAGTTGCGCAGACAATCTATTTTTTGTGCGCACAAAGTGCGAGCTACGTCACCGGTTCAGAAATTCATATCAATGGTGGTGAGCATCTTTGATCGTATCGCTGGGAATCAGATTGCACGCTAAACGTCGATAATTCTTATTGCGTGGCAACAAAACAAGCGTATGATTTTCTTCTCCACTTGGCTATGAATTAGCCAACTTTAAAGAGACAAACGAACATACACAACGAATTGTTCGTTTATTGTCAATCATATCCTGCGGAAATAAGAGAATCGCACTTGTCCTGTTTTGAAGTTCTCGCACTCGGTGGCGACGGAATCGGCCCCGAAGTTTTAGCCTCAGGGATTGAAGTGCTCAATGCAGCAGCCAAACTGGCTGGAATTGAAGTCGATATCAGACATGATCTTCTCCATGGTGCCTGCTGGGACGTACACGGCACCTTTTGCAGGGATGAAACAGTCGCGGCAGCTGATCTTGCTGATGCAGTTCTCGTCGGTGCTATTGGCGGTCCCAAATGGGACAACATTCGCGTTGCAGGCGGTGCTGAAATGCA
>JAJDZL010000016.1 GCA_022824665.1 Gammaproteobacteria bacterium
GACTATAGGCGCCTTTTGGAGTAGACGATCTGCAAATGTGGTCATATACCAGTTGCTGCTTATGCGTCAGTCCTTGCATACTTCCGGGTTAACCTTAAAACGACGATCAATAAATAATTCTGGATTGCACTGGCTCTTGCGATGATGGGTCGAGCCTTAATCTTCAAATGAATAGTATGTTCTTTTTTTGGATCAGGGGTTGAAATTAATAATGTGATATTATAACATAACGCAACATTTCATCGTCCTGACAATCACTGACCTGTGAGTTTGAACCAATGATAAGAAAATTTATTAAGTCAATTTTTGCAACTGTTGCTTTGCTGATTTGTTCCGCAAGCTCTGCAAGTGCCGAGCCGCGTGTTGTAGTCACCATTAATCCGATCCACAGTCTGGTTGCAGCGGTAATGGAAGGTGTCGCCGAACCGGCTTTGTTGGTTTCAGGCACTTATTCTGTACACGGTTATCAAATCAAACCATCGGATGCACAATTGCTGCAAGATGCAGACCTGGTGGTTTGGATCGGCCCGGAGCTTGAAACCTCTCTTATTTCGTCAATTACCAATCTGACAGAAAACGCGATAACTGTTCAGTTAAGTGAAATCGCCGGTTTGACATTACATGAGAACCGCGAGTCTCCTGATGCCCACATGCATGGTGACGATGACCATGGCGAGGATGGCCACCATGATGAACACGAAGAACACGGCCATGACGAAGAACATGACCACGATAAAAAAGACGGCGACCATGATGAAGACCACCATGATGAACATGATGAACATGGTCACGATGAACACGACATGGAGCACGGCGAAGATAGCCACGATGGCGATGATCATGATGAGGATCATCATGATGAGCACGAAGAACACGGCCACGATGAACATGATGAACATGACATGGAGCATGGCGAAGACGGCCACGATGACCACGATGATCACGCACACGGTGCCTGGGACATGCACATCTGGCTGGATGTCGACAACGCACAGGTCATTGCTCGTTCAATCGCGGCGACATTGATTGAGCTGAATCCCGAAAATGAGAGTGTCTACAAAGAAAATCTGGACAATACTCTGCATAAACTGGCAGCTCTCGACAAAGAGTTGCACGAAGCAACCGAACCGATCGCAGGTAAACCCTACATCGTCTTCCATGATGCCTATCAGTACCTGGAGAAAAAGTACCACCTTGCTAATGTCGGAGCGGTCGCGTTGAATCCAGAACGTTCGCCGGGTGTCAGGAAAGTCATTGAACTCAAAGAAACGGTCTTGGAAACCGGTGCAACCTGTGCCTTCAATGAACCGCAGTTCAGCCCCAGGGTTTTGAATATTCTGACCGAGGAAACCGGCATAAAACTGGGCGTTATTGACCCCCTTGGCGCGGATGTGGAGGCTGGTCCAGATGCCTATTTTGAGCTCTTGCGCAATATGGTCAACTCCATTCGCGGATGCCTTCTGATGTAAGTGTTAAGTCGCGGCGAAATGAGGCGTCATGCACATTTGACGCCGCCGGTTGAACCCCTCCTCGATATCCGGCCAAATGTGAACTTTCATATTTGGCCGGAACTTTTTCGAAAATTGTTTTACCTCCTGTCACTGTCATTGCGTGCGAAGCTTACCAATTCATGGACAAAATGCCTAAGCTTTGTCTGTTGATGAGTGCAGCCACCCTGAAGAATGACCGCTTATGGCTCGGTAGTTCGCTGTCATTGCAACACGTAAGTACTACAGCGACAAAAATTTCAATTTTTAGTTGAAATTAATATTTTTGCCCCTATAATTTGTTAGCACTCACCTATTGTGAGTGCTAACAAACGCTCATCTGAGTGTCTAGGCTTTCTGAAATATCTGTAATTATTCAGATATTTTTTGAAAAGACGGATGCTTGGATAAGTGAAAATTTACGATCTGCGCAGAGTAATCTGCGCGTTTCTATTTAATCCGTAAATCGAATTTTGGAGGTATACGTGAAAATTCGTCCACTTCATGATCGAGTAGTCGTTCGCAGGACAGAAGACGAACGTACAAGTCCTGGCGGTATTGTCATTCCTGACACCGCGGCTGAAAAGCCCATGCAGGGTGAAGTACTTGCTGTAGGAAAGGGCAAGATTGAAGAGGGTGGCAATCGTCGCCCGATAGAAGTCAAGGTTGGTGACAAGGTGATCTTCGGTAAATACGCCGGCACTGAGTTCCGCCAAGACGGTGAAGAAGTTCTCATGATGCGTGAAGACGACATCATGGCGATCATTGAATAATTTTGATTAACAGCATGCAAGAGGTAATTGGAGAATAATCTATGGCTGCTAAAGAAGTTCTATTCGGCGAAGGCGCACGCGGCAAAATGCTCAGCGGCGTCAATGTACTCGCCGATGCAGTAAAAGTTACGCTGGGTCCAAAAGGACGCAACGTCGTTTTGGAAAAATCTTTTGGTTCGCCGACCGTAACCAAGGACGGCGTTTCCGTCGCCAAGGAAGTCGAACTTAAAGACAAAATGGAAAACATCGGCGCACAGATGGTTAAGGAAGTTGCGTCCAAAACATCTGATGTAGCAGGTGATGGTACCACGACGGCTACCGTGCTTGCCCAGGCCATGCTGCGCGAAGGCCTCAAGGCCGTTGCAGCAGGGATGAATCCGATGGATTTGAAGCGCGGTATTGACAAGTCTGTATCCTGCGCAGTAGACAGTTTGCAGAATGTTTCCAAACCATGCGCTGATCATACTGAGATCGCACAGGTTGGTACCGTGTCAGCAAATGCGGACGAAGCGGTCGGCAACATCATCGCTGAAGCGATGCAGACGGTCGGCAAAGAAGGCGTGATTACCGTTGAAGAGGGCTCAACCCTGGAAAATGAACTGGACATTGTCGAAGGCATGCAGTTTGACCGCGGTTACCTGTCGCCTTACTTCATCAATAACCAGGACAGCATGTCTGTTGAACTGGAAAATCCGCTGATTCTTGTCCACGATAAGAAAATCTCCAACATCCGGGACCTGTTGCCGCTGCTCGAAGCAGTTGCCAAGGCTGGTCGCCCGCTGCTGGTGATTGCCGAAGACATCGAGGGCGAAGCGCTGGCGACTCTGGTGGTGAATAACATCCGCGGCATCGTTAAGGTGTGCGGTGTGAAAGCACCTGGGTTTGGTGATCGCCGCAAAGCGATGCTGCAGGATATTGCCATTCTGACGGCCGGCCAGGTCATCTCGGAAGAGGTGGGCATGAGCCTTGAGAATGCCAAGATCGATGATCTCGGTTCTGCCAAGCGTGTCCAGGTTACCAAGGAAAACACCACGGTAATTGATGGCGCAGGCGATAAAGAAGACATCACGGCACGAGTCGGTCAGATCCGCGCACAGATTGAAGAAGCGACCTCTGACTATGACCGCGAAAAAATGCAGGAGCGAGTTGCGAAACTTGCCGGCGGTGTTGCGGTTATCAAGGTTGGTGCTGCGACGGAAGTCGAAATGCGTGAAAAGAAAGCCCGCGTCGAAGATGCACTGCACGCAACCCGTGCAGCTGTAGAAGAAGGCGTTGTCCCAGGCGGCGGTGTTGCACTGGTTCGATCCATTGCAGATGTTGATGGGCTCTCCGGTGACAATGATGACCAGAATGTTGGCATCAGGATCGTGCGTCGTGCGCTTGAAGAGCCGCTGCGCCAAATCGTGTCCAACTCCGGTGAGGATGCCTCGGTTGTTCTTAACAAGGTGATGGAAGGCAGTGGCAATTACGGCTACAACGCGGCCAGCGGTGATTATGGCGACATGATCGAGATGGGAATTCTTGATCCGACCAAAGTTGCCCGCGCAGCGTTGCAGAACGCCGCGTCGATTGCCGGACTGATGATTACCACAGAAGCGATGGTAGCAGAAATTCCGGACGACAAACCTGCCATGCCGGCAGGGCCACCCGACATGGGCGGCATGATGTAATCAGGCCGTTAAACGGATGAGAAAAGCCCTGCCAAGACAGGGCTTTTCTGTATCTGGATACCAACCAGAAAGCTACAATTCGCGACTGGTAAGTCCAGATAAGTTTTGCTGACTACCGTGCGTGCTGTATGTGCTCGAATTGAGCTTGGCGCGCACCGATTGTTCAAAATGGATCCGTTGATGGCAACGCAGCCTGGCAATAACCGACATGGCAGCATGCCCAATTTCTCAGCAATCTGCTCAAACACCCGCGGTCACGGATCACTCTCACTGAACGGTACCCATACCCGTTTGGCCGTGACTTCAATCCGCGTCGCAAGCTTCAGAATTTGCAGCCGAATCGTCGAGCGCTTGCGGTTTTGTCCGGTCGCATCCGGTTTTTGGGGCAGCAAAAATGAAACCTGCGACGCCCGGGCCACTCGGGAGCGTACTTCACTCGCTACCGGATGCGAGCGCATAAATCGCTGCAGCTTCAGCCGCGAAACATCAGCGCAGTCAGAATATAGTCGCTGCCGAGAATCGCCAGTGATGCCATCACTACAGTGCGGGTCGTTGCCCGGCTGATGCCCTCAGCAGATGGATAAGTGTCATAACCCTCGAACACCGCAATCCACGTAACGATGATGCCGAATACAACGCTCTTGACGAGTCCGTTCATCACATCGAACTGTAAATCAACACCATCGGTGATGGACGACCAGTAAACCCCGGCATCGACGCCGAGCTGGATCACACTTGCGAAATAACCACCCAGAATTCCAACAAACGTAAACATCGCACATAAGAGCGGCACCGCAATGATTCCTGCCAATAGACGCGGCGCGATCACCCTTTGAACCGGATTGACCGCCATCATTTCAAGTGCCGCGAGCTGCTCAGTTGTTTTCATCAGTCCGATCTCCGCAGTCAATGCGGAACCCGCTCGCCCGGCAAACAGTAAAGCCGACAGTACCGGTCCGAGTTCGCGCGTCAGACTAAGTGCAACCAGCAGGCCTAGCGAGCTCTCCGCACCGAAATCAACCAGCGTGTAATAACCCTGAAAACCCAGCACCATGCCGACAAATGCGCCGGCAACCACGGTTATCGAAACTGTCAGCACCCCGACGGAGTAAAGCTGCCGAGTAATCAGCGAGGGTCGTCGCGCAAGACTCGGAAAGTGTCCCACCGACTTGAAAAAGAAAATCGTCGCAAGACCCAGCCGGCCGATCAGGTCGATGGTTGCGGCTCCCAGCCACTCAATCGAGCTCCTCGCGCTAGTGCCGCTCAAGTATCTGTCCCCGATAATCGTCGGCCGGATAGTGAAACGGAACCGGCCCGTCCGGCAGGCCATGCAGAAACTGCCGTACTTCCGGTTGCGAGCTTTCCAGCATTTCGCTGGGCGTGCCGCTGGCCAGCACTGCACCGCCGCCGAGCAGAAAAACGTGATCCGCGATGCTGAGGCCTTCTTCAACATCGTGGGTGACCACGATAGAGGTCGTGTTGAGTGCATCAGTCAGCTCGCGCACCAGTTTGGTGATCACACCGAGTGAAATCGGGTCGAGACCGGTAAATGGTTCATCAAACAGCACCAGCTCCGGATCCATCGCTGTTGCCCTTGCCAGCGCAACCCGCCTGCTCATGCCGCCAGACAACTCCGAGGGCATCAAATCCTGCGCACCCCGAAGCCCCACCTGCTCAAGTTTCATTAGCACCAGCTTTCGAATCAATCGTTCGGGCAGGTCGGTGTTCTCGCGCAGGGGAAATGCGACATTATCGAAAACCGAAAGGTCTGTCAAAAGCGCACTGGACTGAAACATCATGCCCATGCGACGGCGCATATCAAACAGTTGTGATTCGTTCAGCCTGTCGACCTCGCGTCCCAGTACGCTGACCCGTCCGCTGGCTGGTTTGAGACGTCCCGAAATCAGGTTTAACAGGGTGGACTTGCCGCATCCGCTCGGGCCCATGATCACGCTGACCCCCTGTAAAGGAACTTCTATAGTAATATTAGTGTATATATTCTTCTGGCCAAAGAAGAAATTTACACGTTCAATTGATACGATGGGCTGAATGTTGACGGACATCGAGAAATGTTGTACGACGGGGTAACCGGGTGAAAATCGCGATTAGATACTTCCAGCTACTGTATAGTGCTGGTCCATTAGCCCTCATCAGTGTGACGCTGACGGGCGTTCTGATCGTTATTTGCATCGTCGCACTAACCGGTGGCTCTTTGAGAATGAAAGAGAGAATCGCGACTGCACCTCCCTCTCTGGAAGAACGTGAGCAGGTAATGGAAAATGTGATAATTACCAGAACAAAACCAGATATTCAACTAGATTATATGATTGAATCAGCAAGGCTGATACAGTATCCGGAACGCGGAGTGACAGAATTCGAATCACCCAAATATACAGAATTCCATCATAATGGCTTTACTCGCATGATTGTTGCGAATCACGGTATCCTGACCGAAGATACCAATATACTTGAACTCACCGGTGAGCTGGAAATCACTGAGAAAGACACACCAGATCAGATAGAAGGGAGAACTATGAATTCGGTAAATCTGGTGATTAACCTAAATTAGATAAAGTGCAAAAATTAACTAGATAAGCTATGAAAATTCTTCGAACAATAGGCTATATTTTTCTCACTACTTTTTTCGCCTTTGCAGGTATGACAGCCCATGCCCAAGAAGGTCAGTTAACGATCGAGTCAGGTTCCATTCAGTACGATTCTGAATCAGGTAACAGTATTTTTGTTGGGGGTGTTTTAATCGTTCGCGGTGGATTGGAAATACGGGCAGATCGCGTTGAACACTTCAGAGAATCTGATAACGGTGAATATCTGGTGGCTGAAGGACAGCCGGTTAATTTCATGTACGAATCACCTGATACTGGCGAAATGACAAAGGGCTGGGCAGATGATTCAATTTACTGGTTCAAACGGCGCGAAATTGAACTGAGTGGAAACGTGGTGATTCAAAACGATCAGGTGACGCTGCGAGCGCAAAAAGCGTTCTACAATTCAGATACAGGCAACGTGCGGACAATCTCAAGTCCCACTCAGAGTGATGAACGAGTAAAGTCAACCATTGTGATTGATGACGACAGCTAATTCGAAAGGAAGTCAAACCGCTCCTGCAACCAGTCGACTTGCAGCTTACGAGGTTTTCAAGACCTTTGGTTCAAAACGTGTTGTCAACGGTGTAAGCCTCTATGTAGACAGCGGTGAAATTGTTGGTTTGCTCGGTCCAAACGGAGCTGGTAAAACCACCTGTTTCAATATGATCGTCGGTCTTGAAACCTGTGACCGCGGCACAATACTGATCGACAAACAGGAAATCACCAGTATGCCGATCTACTCGCGCGCCAGGTTGGGACTTGGCTATCTTCCCCAAGAGTCTTCGATCTTTCGCAAACTCAACGTTGAAGACAATATCAGGGCCGTGCTACAGACTCGCAGGGACCTGTCGGCTGCCAATCAGGCGCTGTTTCTGGAAAAAATACTGGAAGTGTTTCGCGTCAAACAAATTCGCAAGCAGTTGGGCACGACACTGTCCGGCGGTGAACGGCGGCGGGTGGAGATCGCGCGCGCGGTTGCCCTGCAGCCTCGTTTTATGCTGCTGGACGAACCTTTTGCCGGAGTTGATCCGATTGCGGTTGATGATGTTGTCGCACTGATTCGTATGTTGACCCGCTGGAATGTAGGCGTTCTCATTACCGACCATAATGTCCGAGAAACGCTGAGAATCTGCACGCGGGCCCACATCATGCACCAGGGTCGGGTGATTGTTTCCGGCACTGCTGAAACAATCATGAACAATGAAGAGGCAAAAAAAATCTATTTCGGGGAAAACTTTCGAATTTAGTCTTATTGTCAACGCCGACAATCTTTCGAAGTTTTTGCTTTGATTGTTGTAGAATTGAATCTAACCGGCGTCAGTGCGATGATGGATCGCTTGCAGGCCGGCAGAACTGAAACAATTCTCACATGAGACAGCGAACTGAACTAAGGCAGCGTCACAAACACGAGTTCAACGCGCGATTCAATGCTGCAATTGAGATTTTGCAGATGCCGGTTACTGAACTGGCCAATGAGATTAGGGATGTTCTTGAATCCAACCCCCTGTTGGAAGAGGTAGAAAACTACGAGTCAGCGCCGGCTGATTCATATGATCAGTACTCCGGCGGTTCGATCACATCCTCGGACCGAGATGCTGACTGGCTGTTTGACTATGCGGCTGAAACAGCCCAGACTCAGACCGTCCAGGACCATTTGCTTCAGCAACTGAGCATGACCGGACTGGCCGGTAAAACGCGTGCCATTGCCAAGGTCATTATTCAATCAGTTGATGATCGAGGGTATCTGTCAGAGTCCATCGAAGACATTCAGCAATTGCTTGCCGGTAACTGGCGTGCAAGCACCGCTGAGATCGAGCAGACCCTGGTAATTGTCCAGCAGCTTGGCCCGCCCGGCATTGCCGCGCGCAGCTTAAACGAGTCTTTGCTGAACCAGTTGGGTGCGCGCGACGCACCGGCAACTGTCGTCGCGAATGCCAGAACGATACTGCGCGAGTGCTTTGAGCTGCTGGCGAAGGCCAGGGTCGATAAAATTGTGGCCGAAACATCGCTCAGTCAGGCCGCGGTTTTGCAGGCAATCGAACTGATCAAATCGTTGAATCCCAGCCCCGGCAATCAGTTTGGCAAAGCCGCTGAAGTCATCATGCCAGATCTCATCGCCCGCAAGGTCAATCAACGCTGGCAGGTTCGCCTTAATTCGCAGGCATTGCCAAAGCTTAGAATTTCCAACTACTACCGCGGCATGATTGACAATACTAAAGACGATTCGGGACAGACTTATTTGAAGAAGAGTCTTACGGGGGCCAATTTGTTTATTGACAGCATTAATCGACGACACGATACCGTGCTCCGGGTGGCAAGAGAGATCGTCCGACATCAACACAGGTTTCTTGATGACGGTGAACTTCACTTGCAGCCACTCAAGATTGCGGACATCGCCGAGTCTTTGGAACTGCACGAATCGACAGTCAGCAGAGCCTGCGCGCGCAAATATATAATGACACCGACAGGCACTTACGAATTGAAAAGCCTGTTCTCCGTGCGAATTCCTAATCGATTCGGGCATGACGAGTCGGCACAGGCAATTAAACAGAAAATTGCCCGCCTGGTCGATGAGGAAGATATGAACGCTCCGCTGAGCGATCACGAGATTACCGAACGGCTGCGCAATGCAGGTGCCAAGATTGCGCGCCGTACAGTTGCCAAATACCGGGCTCAACTTTACATTCCGGCCCGCAATTTACGACGGAGCTTAAACATTCACCAAACGCAAGGAGAGGTAATGTAATGGACATTTCTATAACTGGTCATCATGTGCACGTTTCGGATTCAATCCGCAACTACGTGAACAAGCGGTTGCAAAAAGTTGCGAATCATTTTCGCCAGCCGGCGAATGTCGATGTTGTTCTGCACAAGGAGCACGATTCGTTTCACTTGGAGGCAACTTTGCACGGCAAGAAAATGGCGATTCATGCAAGTTCACAGTCAACTGACATGTTTAGTGCAATCGATGCCATGTCGAGTAAACTTGACAGGCAGGTGATTAAACACAAAGAACGGCTGACCAGTCACGGTAAACATGAAATTCGTAAATCTACGGGTCGTTATTGATGATGAGTGACAGTCTGGATCAACATGCCACAGCAGTCGAACGTTCTGCTTCTGACGTGCGATTGGGGGATGTATTTTGTTGCGCGCGCATTCGACTGAAAGCTGAGGTGAGCAACAAACGGCGCCTGATTGAAGTTTTGTCCAAACTGTTCGCGAATGGCTCTAAGCATGTCATGAACAAAGACACGGTGTTTCGTTCACTGCTCGAGCGAGAAAATCTCGGCAGCACCTGTGTGGGTAACGGCGTGATGATTCCGCACAGTCGATTGCACAGCCTGCCCGCACCGATGGGTGCCATCGTTGGGATTGAACCACCGCTGGATGTTGATGCAGACGACGGTAAGCCCGTGTCACTCGCCTGCGGTCTGTTGGTACCGGCCGACTGTTCGGACCTGCATATCAGAGTTTTGGCCAGACTGGCAGAAGGATTTGCAGAACACGGGCTGAATCGACGGCTGCTCAAAGCCGCTGATGAAGCGGAAGTTTTCGACCAGCTATTGCAGTTCGACAATGAGATGCTACACCAATAACCGACTCGTGTCAGTGCCGATATAGCACCTGTTTCGTACGCATCGTACAAACAATGACCCACGGACAACTGAAATTAATCCTAAAGACAACAACACCAGGCATCTGAAGATAATCAGCGGACTATCCGGGTCAGGAAAATCCATTGCATTGAGCGCGCTTGAGGACTTCGGCTTTTATTGCGTGGACAATTTACCGGTGCCGATGCTGGTGGATTTCGCGCAAAGTGTTTTGGCCTCCGACGAAAACGCGGTTCGGTTTGCAGCCGTCAGCATTGATTCGCGCAATCAGGACTTTCTCGGCGCACTGCATCCTTCGCTGGCCGAAGTTGAGGCCTTGGGAATCAGTCTTGATTTTATGTTTCTGGAAGCGGAAGAAGCGGTACTGGTAAAGCGCTACAGTGAGACACGGCGAACACATCCGCTGATGAGTGAGTCGGTATCGCTGGTCGACAGCATCAAATTGGAGCGAAAACTGCTTGCACCGCTTTCTGAGCGCGCAACAAAACATCTCGATACAACCAACCTGACTCCTCATGACCTGCGTTTTCTGATTCAGGAGGAGGCTGCCGACTTTCGCATCGGCAGCGAATTGCTGCTGCTTAAGTCGTTCGCCTACAAATACGGAGCACCGCTCGATGCTGATTACGTGTTCGACGTTCGCTGTCTGCCCAATCCGTACTGGGTTGCAGACCTCAAGCAGTTTAATGGCCTGCAGCAGCCAATTTGGGATTTTTTTGCGACCAAGCCCGAAGTGGCAAGAATGATTGAAGTGATTGATGATTTCATCAGTGAATGGCTGACCATGTTTCATAACAGCGGGCGACCTTACCTGATCGTCGCAATCGGGTGTACCGGTGGACGACACCGGTCAGTTTACGTTGTCGAGCGGCTTGAAGAGCGCTTTTCGACCCGCGATATCGTTGTGCAGAAACGCCACAGTGAAATCTCCTGAACCTTGATTACGGGCAAACTGAAAGTCCTCAACAAGCTCGGTTTGCATGCGCGGGCTGCCGCGCAGGTGGTGCGTACGGCTTCTGGATTTGAAAGTGAAGTCACACTTAGCAACACCGAGCGGGAAGTCAGCGCAAAAAGCATTATGGGTGTAATGATGCTGGCGGCGACCAAGGGCGCCACGCTTGATCTTAGAACCGAAGGTGTTGATGAGGAAGAAGCATTTTCGGCAATGGATAAGATCTTTAATCAACGTTTTGGCGAGGACGAGTAGTTGTTTTATTTACAAGGTGCCGGAGTTGGTTCAGGCATTGCGATCGGTACGGCTTACGTCATCCAGCAGTCGGTTGTTGGCGCAGCCATGCGCCGGGTCGGGAAAGATCAGCTTGCCAGAGAAATCGCGCGCCTGGAAAGCGCGTTAAAGAGCACCTCGGCAAACCTGGAAAAAGTCAGGCAGGAAGTGCCAGACAACGCACCTAAGGAAATTGCCGCGTTTTTGGATGCTCACATCTTGATGGTCAATGACCCTACTTTGCACGAAGCGACTGCGAAGATTATTCAGGAGGATCAGTTCTGCGCGGAATCTGCACTGACCATGCATCGCAATCAGCTTGCTGAGGTGTTCGAGAACATGGAAGATGAATACCTGCGAAGCAAACAGGGTGATGTTGACCAGGTGATCCAGCAGATTCATCATCAGCTGCTAATCCATGAAAGCAGCGACTCGATCGACTCCAACGACAATCTTGATGGCTGCATTCTGGTCGCCCATGATCTGACGCCTGCCGATACTGTGCAGTTTATGAAGATGAAAATGAGCGCCTTTGTGACCAACCTCGGCAGCCCAATCTCACATGTCGCGATATTGGCCGGGAGTCTCAAAATGCCCGCGGTGGTCGGTTTACACGGTGCCGTGCGACATATCGCTCACGGCGCAACCATAGCTGTCGATGCTGACACTGGCAGTGTCATTGTCAACCCCGATGCGGCGACTTTGGCCAAACTTGCGGTGCGGCGCGAAGAGCACGCACGCTTGCAAACCGAACTGCTGGCGCTCAGGGACGTAGAGCCGCTCACGCTGGACGGCGAACAGACATCGTTGCTGGCTAACGTTGAGTTGCCGGAAGACGTTGAGTATGCGCAGCAATCCGGCGCGATGGGTGTCGGGCTTTATCGGACAGAATACCTGTATATGAACCGGGTACATCTGCCCACCGAAGAAGAGCAGTTTCAGGCTTACGTGCACGTGGTCAAGTCGCTTAAACGGGTGACGATTCGCACACTCGATCTTGGTGCGGACAAACAGGTCGACGGCGGCCGAAAACAGGGCAACGTTGCAATTAATCCAGCACTGGGTCTTCGCGCGGTGCGCCTTTGCCTGCGTTCTTTAGGGACGTTCCGCGCCCAGCTTCGCGCAATCTATCGGGCTTCGGCTTTTGGTGAGGTTCAATGCATGATTCCCATGCTGTCGAACCTTGATGAACTCAAACAGGTGATGTCAGTCATTGACGAGGTGAAACGGGAGCTCGACAGCGAACACGTTGTCTATGACCCGACCGTCAAAATCGGCGGCATGATTGAGGTGCCGGCCGCGGCCATTACCGCTGATCAGTTTGCCGAGCAGCTGGATTTTCTGTCAATCGGTACCAACGATCTGATTCAGTACACCCTGGCGATTGACCGGGTGGATGACGAGGTCAATTATCTGTATGATCCGCTGCACACTTCGATTTTGCGGCTCGTCAAGAATGTAATTGATGCCGGCAGCAAACATGGCAAGTCGGTGTCCTTGTGTGGTGAGATGGCAAGCGATCCAAAATATACCCGGCTGCTGCTTGGCCTGGGGCTCAGGGTGTTCAGTATGGATCCCGGCGCAATTCCGCAGATCAAGCAGGTTATCCGAAACTCCGATGTTGGCAGGACCGGCGAATACATCAGCGAAATCATGGATTGCGCGGATGCATCCCGGCGGGTCAGGCTGCTGCAGCGCCTGAACAGTGACAGCGTCGAGGCAGCTTCCGTCAACTGATTTAAAGACGTTCGAATAGATCGTAAGGACTGCTGTCCGTCCCTGCAATTTTTCTGTTCAACCGTTCAAACACGGTAAGTCGGGTGATCGCTCGGCGGCTGTAAGTCCTGCTGCCGAATGCCCTCGGCATTCATTGCTGCAGTCGTCAACTCGATGCTTGTTTCGAATCATCTATCGAAAATGTCGCGCGTTTCAGTTGTGCTAATATATGGGAGGTTTGACGTGGCGGTGCACCCCTTTGTCGCCTCTATCTCACCCTGGTTCATATGATGGCGGTTACAGAACACACCGAAATTCGTAAAACTGTGCTGGAGCTCCTCGAGCACGGGGCGGCCAGCGAGCTTCGCGAGTATATTCATGACGTTCACGGCGCTGACCTGGCAGCTGTACTGGAAAGCCTGCCGCCTGCACCTAGAAATCTGGTCTGGTACGAGATTTCCGAAACACACATGGGGGAGCTGCTCACTGAGCTCTCCGACCAGGTCCAGGAAATGCTAATGGGCGAGATGCAGCCACGCACTCTGGTGCGTGTTCTGCAGTTGCTCGATATTGACGAAATTGCCGAAATCATGCCGCGTCTGCCGCCTGATGTGGCGACCAAAATCCTGGTGGCACTCGATGAAGAGCGGCGCGTCGGTCTCGACACCGTGCTGTCCTACGGCGAAGACACCGCGGGTCGGTTGATGAACGTTGATGCAGCGGTTGTCCGCGAAGGGGTGAGCGTGGGTGTAATCATGCGGTTCTTGCGGGTCAGGGGTGAGCTGCCTGAATATACCGACAAGATTTACGTGCTTGACCGGCACGGCAAGCTGCGCGGTGCAGTATTGCTGCGCAATTTGGTAACCACGCCTCTGGATGCTGAGATCGATGCCTGCATTGATGAAGATCTGTTTCGATTTTCACCGACTGATTCAGTCGAACAGGTTGCCCAGGTGTTTGAACGCTATGACTTGACCTCGGCACCGGTGGTTGCCAACGATGGACGGTTGCTCGGTAGAATCACCATCGATGATGTGGTTGACCTGTTGAAGGACACCGCAGGCAAAAACCTGCTGGCACCGGCCGGACTCGATGATGAAGACGATATATTTGCGCCGGTGCTATATACAGCAAGGCGAAGAGCCTTGTGGCTGGGCGTGAATCTGGTTACTGCAGTGATTGCATCGGTTGTCATTGGCTTATTCGAGGCTACGATCGAAAAACTCGTGGCACTGGCTGTTTTGATGCCAATCATTGCAAGCATGGGCGGCAATGCCGGTACACAAACGCTGACGACAGTCATTCGCGGCCTTGGTGTAGGCACGATTTCGCTTGCCAACGCGACAGACGTACTCAAAAAAGAACTGCTGGTGGGCGGTCTCAATGGACTGATCTGGGCAACGGTCGTCGCCATCGTATCGATTATCTGGTATCAGAACTATGGCCTGGCAGCAATTGTTGGCGCTGCCATGCTGGTCAATATTGTCGTTTCGGCAGTGGCGGGTGTTGTACTGCCGGTATTGCTGCAGCGAATCGGCATAGACCCGGCTTTGGCTGGCGGCGTATCGCTGACAACAGTCACCGATGTCGTCGGGTTTCTTGCTATTTTGGGTATCGCTGCAGCGGTGCTGGTTTAGTCTTTTCGTCTTGTCAGCGACATTGCAATCATTAGTCCACAAACGATCAGCAGCGGCGTAAAACCGAAGCGTACAAAGGGCGTAGTACCGCGGGTTGGAAGGATCGCTGTTTGCAGCACGTTTCCTTTGGCCTGAGTCAGCTCGTCAATGACTTTGCCGCGATGGTCAATTGAAGCAGATATTCCCTTGTTGGCTGCACGAATCACCGGGCGGGCGGCTTCGATCGCTCTCATCTTGGACATTTGCAGCCGCTGATGGGGCGCGAGTCGTTCACCGAACCACGCATCTTCGCTGATATTGATCAGGAATTCTGCGGCAGGAAGCATTTTCAATATCTCGCCAGGGAACGCATCCTCATAGCAAATCGAGACACCTGCCGTACGACCGGCGAGCTCAAGCGGCTGCTGCGCGTGGGTGTACGCACTCATATCCGAAGCAGGCAGGAAAACAAACTCTTCAAGCCAACCTAACAAACTTCGAAACGGGGTAAACTCACCGAACGGGACCAGACGGCTTTTGCGATACTTTTGAATGCTGTCTGATGAGATCGCATAAGCACTATTGTGATAGTATGTCTCACCCCCTGCCGTGCGCTCTTCCAGAGTGCCAACCAGAAAATCAGCAGGACTTTGCATAAGTACATCCCACAATTGAATTTTTTCGAGCCGGGTATCGACAAACGGTAATGCAATTTCCGGCCAGATGACAATGTCCGAGTTTGCCAGATTTTCACTCTCGGAGACAAAGTAGTCCAGCAGTTTAAGCGCTTTTTGCCGATTCCACTTGTCGACGACAGAGACATTGCCCTGTACCACAGCTACACTGATCGGCTCTCCCTCACCACTCGACCACTCGATTTTGGTACCAGCCCAACCCACCGCGACAGCAAGCACAATTGCAGCAACGGGCAGTATTTTCAAATGTCGCACCAGCAGGAGCGTCAGGGAACCGGCGATGACACAGACCGTAAGGCTGACACCTAATACACCGAACACCGGTGCCCATCCTGCGAGCCAGCTGTCGGTCTGACTATAGCCGACATAGAGCCATGGAAACCCGGTAAAGAGCCAGCCTCTTACCCATTCGACCACCACCCAGACTGACGGGAGCAGCGCCAGGTAACGAAGGGCTGGTGACGAGCTGAACCTGGCCTGCATAAACCCACCAAACGCGACCAGCGTCGACATAATGCATGCCAAAATGACCACGGCCGCGCCGGCCAACACCGGTGAGGCAGAACCGAACTCGTGCACGCTGATGTATAGCCAGTTAATGCCGAACGCAAAAAAACCAAACCCGAACGCGAAACCGATGATTGCGGCGTGGCCAGGCGAAGCAGCCCCCCACAAACCGAACAGCAAGGCCAGCGTGATAAAGACAACGGGATAGTAGCCGAATGGCTCAAATGCGAGATTGGTGAGCAGCCCGAGCACTAAAGCGAGCAGCACCGGGGGAAGGGCGCTCGACGTTAGTCGCCCGAACAACGAATTTGTACTACTGAAGGGATTCAGGAGAAGATGGTTTGATTGGGGTTACGTGAAGCTGCAGGATGCGCCTTCGATCAGCCTCTGTAACTTCAAACTCAAAACCGAGATGGTCGAATTTATCTCCAACATCGGGCACCCTGCCGGCGAGTTTCAAAATGATGCCGCCGATGGTGTCAACATCCTCGGAGAAAGACGCGCCGAAGCGCTCGTTGAACTCTTCAATTTCGGTCTGTGCGTTGACACTGAACAGGTTGTTGGCCGGTTCGGTAATCATGTCATCGGTTTCAATATCCGATTCGTCTTCAATCTCTCCGACAAACTGCTCCAGCACATCTTCAATCGTGATGAGCCCGGCAATGCCCTTATACTCGTTAACAACAATTGCCATATGGCTGCGCCTTTCCTGGAACCTTTTCAGCAGGGAGTGCAGGCGCATGCTTTCTGCCACAAACATTGCGTCGCGCATGGAATCAAACAGGTTGAACTCCTCTTTGCCGTTGTCGCGTCGATGATGCAGAATATCCTTGGCCAGCAAAATTCCCTTGACCTCGTTCTCTGCGTTTTCGTTAATCACCGGGAATCTGGAGTGTCCGGATTCGGTAACCCATTCGAGAATTTCGTCCAGCGTAGATTCGTGATCGATGGTGATCATCTTGGCCCGTGGAATCATCACGTCCCTGACCTTGAGATCAGCAACCTGCAGCACCCGTCGAATCACTTCATACTCTTCGCGCTGAATTACGCCGTCTTGCGTTGCAATGTGAATATTTTCCATCACATCGGTGATTGAATTTTCGCCCGGCTCAATGGCGCGTGCAACGGTCTTTCTGAGCTTGCGAATCCAGGTGCCGGGCAGGTAATCGATCAGTTTCATGATGCTCGCTCGTGAAGGTCCGGGTGGTACAAACCCAAACGATTCAATATTGCGCCTTCGACTGCCTCCATTTCAAGGGCCGTTTCCGGCTGCGCGTGATCGTAGCCAAGCAGGTGCAAAATACCATGTGCGATAATGCGCGCCCAGTGTGCCCGGGGGTCTGCACGGTAGTGGGCCGCCTGCTGGTTGATGATGCTCGCGCAGACCACAACATCGCCGATGAGGTCGGTTTCCAATTCAGGGGGCAGATTGTGTGGAAATGCCAGTACGTCGGTGGTGCTATTGCGACGCCGGTAGCGGCTGTTTAGGTCGGCAATTTCCGTTTCATCGACGATCCGGATCGTTAGCTCAGCGCGATCTCGACCGCTTTCGCTGAGTGTTTCGCGTATCCACTCCTCAATGTCCGACTCACTGGGTATGTCTGTAGACGAACTTGCAACCTGAATGTCGGCCGAAATAGTCATGTTTGCTTGTCTGCTTTGGAGGGCAGGTCTTTTTCGTATGCCTGAACAATCGCCTGTATCAGGGGATGGCGCACAATATCCCGATTCTGAAATTTTACGATGCCAATGTCATTTATCTCATGCAATATTCGCACTGCGTGCTTGAGGCCGGATTCAATATTGCGTGGCAGGTCAATTTGAGTGACATCCCCGCAAATGACTGCGCGTGAGTTATAGCCGATGCGCGTCAGAAACATTTTCATTTGTTCAACCGTGGTGTTTTGCGCCTCGTCGAGAATGATGAATGCATCATTGAGCGTTCGGCCGCGCATGAAGGCAAGTGGTGCCAGTTCTATCGTGCCGCGGTCCAAAAGGCGCCCGACTCGTTCAAAGCCAAACATCTCGTAGAGCGCGTCGTACAGCGGGCGAAGATATGGGTTGACTTTTTTCTCAATATCGCCAGGCAGGAACCCGATTCGTTCACCGGCTTCCACGACCGGGCGTACCAACACGATGCGACTGACGTGGTCACCGGCCAGCGCGTGTGCGGCGCTCGCGACGGCCAGATAAGTCTTGCCGGTACCTGCCGGCCCGGTGCCAATGGTGATGGAATTCGCTGCAATACTCTTCAGATAAGCCTGCTGGGTTTTCGAGCGCGGGCGAATCGTAGTCTTGCGAATTTTGAGACTGATCGCGTCGTCGAGATCCTCATCGGCCTGCAGACGGGAAATGGCACTCTGAATGTCGCTTGGACCAATTATGTCACTGTATTCGCTCATCGCATACAAATCTCTCAGCAGCGATTCAACTTCCTGTGTAGCGCCGGTGTTACCGTCAATTTGAAACAGGTTGCCGCGATTGGATACGCGCACGCCGAAGTGCCGTTCGATCGATTTGATATTGGCATTGAACTGGCCGCACAACTGTGCGAGCCGTTTACTGTTGGCAGGCGCCAGTGCGAAAACATTGGCAATCTGTACCGTATTTGCTTGATCGGTCAATTCAGTTGGACGCAAAAACCTGATTGTGGTGGTCTACTGTGACACCGCGAAGCGAATTAGGCATGGCTTGTGTGATCATTACATCCACGAATTGGCCTTGCCAACTGCTGGGCCCATCGAAATTGACGACCCGATTGTTTTCAGTTCGACCGCAAATTTGCCTGGAGCGACGTCGCGATACGCCGTCCACCAGCACCGACTGCACAGTGTTGACCATGGAATCGCTGATGGCAGATGCAAGTGAGTTAACTCGAGCCTGGAGCTCATGTAGTCTTTCTTTCTTTATTTCTTCGCTGGTTTCATCCACCAGCTCAGCAGCAGGTGTCCCCGGTCTCTTACTATACAGGAAACTGAACGAATGATCGAATCCGACCTCGTCGATCAGGTCCATGGTTTGTTTAAAGTCATCAGCTGTTTCGCCTGGAAAGCCCACAATGAAATCAGATGAAATTGATATCTTAGGGCAATATGATCGCACGTTTTTGATGATCTGTAAATACTTATTTCGCGTATAGCGTCGTTTCATGCGGGCGAGTATCCGGTCGGAGCCACTTTGGACCGGCAGGTGCAGGTGTCTGGCAAGCTTGGGAAGCTCGCCATGCGCGCGTGCCAGCTCATCGGTAAATTCGAGCGGATGAGAGGTCGTATAGCGAATTCGGCCAATACCTTCAATCTCGCTCACATACCTCAAAAGCGTGGCAAAGTCGACGGCTTGACCCCGATGATTGGTGGTGCAATAGGCATTGACATTCTGCCCGAGCAGGGTTACCTCGCGTACTCCCTGTTCGGCGAGTTCGAAAATCTCAGTAATGACGCTGTCGAGCGGGCGGCTGTATTCTTCGCCGCGGGTGTAAGGCACGACGCAGAAGCTGCAGTACTTGCTGCAGCCTTCCATGATCGAAACAAAGGCGCGTGGCCCGTCAACGCGCCGGCGCGGCAGGCAGTCGAACTTTTCGATTTCAGGGAAAGAAACATCGACCTGCGCTGAGCGGGTCGATACGGTCTGATCGATGAGCTCGCTGACGCGATGATAGGTCTGCGGACCAAAGATAAAGTCGACGTAAGGAGCCTTGGACAGGATTGCGTCGCCTTCCTGACTTGCAACGCAGCCGCCAACGCCGATCAACAGATCGGGGTTGTGGTCTTTCCAGGGACGCCAGCGACCGAGTTGAGAAAACAGCTTTTCCTGTGCCTTTTCTCTCACCGAGCAGGTATTGACCAGCAAAAGATCAGCCTGTTCGGGATTGTCAATGGCGCGATATCCATGTGAATCCGCGAGTGATTCGGCAAGCCGGGTTGAGTCATACTCATTCATCTGGCAGCCGAATGTTTTGATGTAAAGTTTCTTGTCCATAAATTTTGACTGATGCCCTGCTCGAAATGATTGAAATCAGTTCATTGGCGAATATCGTTTTTGCTATTGTACCAGCAGGCGAGGCAGAATTTTCAAAGGGGTTGGAGTTCGTTAATCCCAGACATCTGTGCTGAGATAACGTTCGCCGGTATCGGGCAATATTGCCAGTAGTGTTTTACCCTGGGATTGTGCCCGCTCGGCAATTTTCAACATGCCGCTGGTTGCCGCGCCGGAAGAGATGCCAACAAACATTCCCTCTTCCTGTGCAAGGTAGCGGGTTGCCTGGTAGGCTTCTTCGGTGGTAATCGACACAATTTCATCATATGCATCCGTGTCAAGAATCTCAGGAATGAAGCCCGGCGCAGTTCCCATGATTTTGTGTTTACAGGCAATACCCTTTGAGAGAATCGGTGAGTCTGCAGGTTCAGTCGCCACGATGCTTAAGTTGGGATGGCGGTCTTTGAGGTAATGACGCAAACCCGAAATTGTTCCGCCGGTACCGGTTGTACAGACAAGTACATCAAGTTCGGTACCGAAGTCATGCCAGATTTCATCGGCTGTTGATTTGTGTGATTGCGGATTGGCCGGGTTGAAGTGCTGGCCGACAAAGAAGTAGCCGCGCTCTTTCTCGAGTTCCCGCGCTCGGTCAATTGCACCCTTGGTCCCAAGTGCCGCCGGCGTTAGAACCAGCTCGGCGCCATATGAGCGCAAAATACGCTTTCGTTCTTCACTCATGTCCTCTGCCATGGTGAATACTGCCCGATACCCCTTGTAGGCGGCAACCATCGCGAGGCCAATTCCGGTATTTCCGGATGTTGGTTCAACAATTGTGTCGCCTGGCTTGATACGACCGCGCAGTTCTGCATCGACAATCATATTGAGTGCCGGACGATCCTTGACCGAACCTGCCGGGTTGAAACTTTCGATTTTGACCCAAAGGTCAACGCCCCGTGGAGCGGGCGATTTGTTCAGGCGCACTGTCGGGGTTGCACCGATCGTATCAAGAATGTTGTCGTATTTCATTTTGGTGTCGTCTTATCACCGAACAGTCCGGACATCCATTGGTTCAGATGTTCTTTTGGGCGGCTTGTATTGCTGTCGGAACGCTTGAGGGTTCATCTACTATTTGGTGGTGATGTACGTGAAGTTCAAGCGCTGCAAGCGGAGTTAATTATTTGAAGAAATGACCCTTCGAGCCTATTATTAGAAAATCATACTAATAATATCGAATATTCAGAATTAATATTTCTATTTATTTAACCAAAACTCATTTAGTTGAAAGATTGTTCTAAATCTAATATTTCGTCAGTCAAGGTGAATAGCTCCCGATTTTTAGCCGTTCAGGTGTCCCGATGGGAGTTCAGCATGGAGAACCTGAGTCCGAACCTTACTTTTTTTGCAGCGCACTGAGATGATTTCATACGGGTCGCAATCGAGGCGTGCTGCACTCAGACGGCCGCCCCAGCAGCAGCCTGAATCGAGCGCGAGGATGCCCGGTTCTTGAACGACGCCAAGCGAAGACCAGTGGCCGAAGACGATCGTAGGATCGATTTTCTCGCGTTCGGGAAATTCGAACCACGGTAACCGACCGGGCTGTTGCCGTCCTGGTGGGCCAACTTCAGCGAGGTCAAGTTTGCCGTTGTCCTTGATGTAGCGCATTCTGGTCAGCGCGTTGATGATAAATCGGATGCGTTTCCAGCCGAAGTGAGACTCTTTCCAGCGGCGAGGTTTGTTGCCAAACATATGCGCGAACATCTCGTGGCGCACCGGACTTTGCAGTACCTGTTCGACTTCGCGTGCGCGCGCCAGGCAATCTTCGAGGTTCCAGTCGGGATAAACGCCTGCATGAGTGACAAGAATATTGAGCTCAGGGTCGTGGATGGCCAGCGGCCGACTACACAGCCACTCCCTTATGGTTTCCCGCTCTGGTGCGCTAACTACGTCGTGAAAGTTATCGACGGGACGCGCTGACTTGGCACCTTCAAGCACCGCGAGCAAATGCAGTTCGTGATTGCCGAGCACGATGTCGATTGACGACTCGTGGCGGATTGCAAACTGTAACACAGACAGCGAATTCGGGCCGCGGTTGATCAGGTCGCCGACCAAAATCAAACGGTCGCGGCCAGGTTCAAAGTCAATTTTTTTGAGGAGCTTCATGAATTGCTGATAGCAACCCTGAATGTCTCCAATCGCGTAGGTCGCCACGATTGATCAATCCTGGATGTTGAAATTCTTTAGATTAAGGGGAACAGACTTTGTTCAGCCGGGTTTGCCGGTAGCTTTCCCGAGCGAAAATATAGGGGTCGTGCTGCTCTTCCAAAATATCGGTAAAGGGAAAGAGTTTTGCGCGGGCATCGAGCCACTGCATATTCTGAACGAACAGCTGTTCTTCTGACTTCCGGATTCGCGGAACGATGTACGTGTAGCGGTTATGTGTCCAGGAGCCAGCGATGGATCTCGGCGTTGCAGGTCCAAAAATCGGTAAGACGATGTAAGGTCCGCTGCCGATTCCCCAGTAGCCCATGGCTTGGCCGAAATCGTAGTCAGTGTATTCAATCCCCGCAGCCTGACCGATATCGATAAAGCCACCGAGACCGAGTGTTGAATTGACGGAAAAGCGAATTGTGGAATTCGCCATACCTTCCGGATTACCCATCATTGCTGCGGCAAAGAAATTGCGCGGCTCCTTAAGGTTGTTAAAGAAGTTGCTAACACCGCGTTGAACCGGTTCGCTGGCGTGGTCCCGATACAGTTTGGCGGTCGGTGCCACCAGTACCCGGTCAAATTCCAGATTGAAATCGAACATGGCGCGATTGTAGGACTCAAATGGGTCATCTTCTTCAACATAGAATTCCGGGTCTAGCGCTTCGCATTGCTCAGGTGTGTGCTTTTTCGCGCATCCCGCGATTAGCCCAAGAATCACCAGCAAGGTGATCGCCAACCGGATATTCAATTCAGTAATTTTCTGTAACAAAACTTCTAACAAGCCAAGCCAAGTTTGCTTAAAGCGTGAGACCGCTCAACTGAATCAGGTATTCGTTTCGTGTGATTATGAAAATCCGGTTTCGCATCTTTCGCATTACAATATTGTTGAATTTAGGTCAGGACCGCGCAGATCCCGATTTAAGTACAATCATGTATCGCCATTATAAAAGTTCTTAAGACTTGCCTTCTTTTCGTCTTCACTGTATTAGCCGTGGCCGGCATCTGCTGACGGGGCTAATTTTATGCACTCCCCTGGTGTTTGTTGGGTCGTCTGTTGCTGTCGCGACAGATATTGAAGGCACAGCCAATACACTTTTCAAATCGTTTACCAAGACCAACGCGGTTGAAACCGAGCTTGATGTGGATTCCGAGTTGGCGATCGAGGTGCAAAACTTCTATATTGCACTGCTTCGACCAACCTGGGGTATGGATGTCGGCTATGCTGCGCTTGCGACGCAATCAGCGCACGAGGGCCAGAGTCCGCCCACCGGAATTTTGCTTGAAAACATGTTTACCGGTACCCGGGCAACCATCAGCCGGTCCCTTGGCATTGATATGCAGGCTGCGGCGGAGCTCTACTTTCGGGTGAAGTCTGCGGACCTTAATTTCGCTGTCAACCGTGAGGAGGTACTTCGTTCATTACACTCTGTCATACCCGGGGTGAGACTTTCCGATACACTCGTATCAGAACATGTACCACATGATCGGTCCGTACTGTCAGCGGCCAATCTTGAGGTGCGTATGTGTGTGCTTGGCGGTCCGCTGGATCTCGACAGCGATCTGGACTGGATTGAGCGGCTTTCATCTTTTGATATTGCCATGTTTGATCAGGACAAGCAGCAGATTGCCACCAAAGGTGCCTCAATGTCGGTTCACCCGCTTGATGCAGTGTTGGCTACCCGCGACGCGTTAGTAGCGCGCGGAATTCAGGTTGTGGAAGGGGACATCCTGGCAATTGGCACTCTGACAGATCATATCGGAGTCGGGGAATTGAGTCGGTTACGTGTCGAATTCGAGGGTTTGTCGGACGAACAGCCGGTTTTCGTATACATGGCATTCAGGTAGCCGCCTGCTTATGCTGTTTCGCGAGGCTCAAACAGCATGAACTGTAAGGGGTTTATATTCGCCGCGGGCGGGGCGACAAAAGCACATAAGGCACCCCAAAATGCTAAGGGACTGGGTAAGGCGCTAAGTCAAGTTCCAATAGTTCATTTCACTTTGGCTGTAATGGCGCGCGCGGGAATTCGGCAGGTGATGATTGGTGCGAGTCCTGAGGATATCGCTGATCTCAGAGCGCTACTCGATAGCGACAAGAGGTTTGGTCAGGTATCTTTCCTGATGCTTGATGATGATGTGGCGATTGACACGGCTTTACTGGAGGCAAACCGGTTTGTCGCGACGTCTCATCTGCTTTTTGCAAAGGCGGGCATCTACTGTACGAATTTTCATCTGGATAAAGCGCTTTTCAGACATCCCAAAGGAATTGTCAGTTTTCGAATGAAAAGTGCGCTTTTAGATCGAAGTGAATCAAGACCCGAGCTGCTGTTGCTCGGCAACAGTGTGCTGCTCCGGCTGCGTCGAGAATCTGCAAAGACGGGTGGACGTTTTTTTGAGGTGGATCAGTTAAGACGATCCTGCATGACTCGTTTCAAGTATCACGATGTCAGTTTGACCGACCAATGCGTGTTCGCCATGGCGAACGATGATGTGACAATAGACAGCCGAGTGTTGAGTGAGAAGGCTGTGCTTGAATTATTCAACTTGTAATATTTGCCGCCGAAAGTTGAACAGGCAGTGGGATTGAAGTTGAATAAACTGACGATGTGATTTAATCAGGCAGCCGATAGCTCGTACTTCGACCGCTGCCTGGATTTTGTACTAGAATTCCTGCTGACTTCAATAACCGGATGTCTCTTAACGCGGTATCTTTTGAGCACTTGGCAAGTTTTGCATATTTTGAGGTGTTCATATAGCCCTCAAAGCCGTCGTCCAGCATACGTTTGATCACTCGTTTTTGTCGATCACTGACCGCTGCCCGGTTGATTTTCTCAAAGAGTCTGGCTTTGTGTAGCACGCTTTGCAATATTGTTTCGGAATGATCCATCGCACGAGCCAGACACCCAAGGAACCATTCCAGCCAGCCGGTGATGTCGAGGGTACCTCGCTGCTGGCTTTCGAGTTGTCGATAATAGTCTTCTCGTTCAGCCGCCAATTGGGTTGCAAGGCTGTAGTAGCGCTCGCTTACCCTTTCCGCGCGCAGCAGGGCTAATTCGGCAATCGCCCGTCCGATACGACCATTGCCATCTTCAAACGGATGAATGGTGACGAACCAAAGATGAGCAATACCTGCTTTTAGCACCGGGTCAATCGATGAGAAGTTCTCAAACCAGTCCAGAAACTCAGACATTTCCAATTTGACTCGGTTTGCATGCGGTGCTTCAAAATGAACCGTCTCGCGTCCTATGGGGCCGGACACCACTTGCATTGGGCCTGCGTCGACAGTGCGCCATTTACCGATGGCGATTCGACTAAAAGCGCTAAACCCACCAGGAAACAGCAATGCATGCCAGCCGAAAAGCCGCTCTTCGGTCAGTGGCTGCATATAGTTTTGTGTTGCATCAAGCGTTAACTCCACCATTCCCTCAACATTCTGACTGACGTGACCGGAATCAGCGTGTGGTATCTGTAAACGACGTGCAATTGATGATCGAACTTCTTGGGTGTTTAACTCTATCCCTTCAATCCAGGACGATTTGACCACATCACTGGTCAAGGTGCAAAGACTTGCTTCGCGCTGAAAGTCGAAACCAAACTGCTCCATACGACCCGTCAAGTATCCGCGACGACGATGAATTTCAGCGAGTTGAATGCTCAGACGCTCGGTTTCCCAGATAAACTCAGGCCAATTTTGGTTCTCGTAAATCCACATTTAATCACCGCATAATGTACAGTGATTATAAGAATTATCACCGCATATTATGCGGTGATAATTTCGAAGTTATTGCAAATTACTGGCAGGCAAATTCAAGTATTGTGGGGAATACTTGTTTATCTGCAACTGGATAGATTTTTGTGTGATGGAAATGTGGTAACAGAAGTTGCGTCAAATTGTCTGCTGGGAATCAGGGTTAAAATTTGCATTAGTGTACCAAGTTTTTTGACTTCAAACTCAAATCCTTGCCAAATTTGGCACCCTGATCCGTGCTGACTAATTCCGCAAATTGCTTTTCGTGTCCCGGCATATGTGCTGTAGTACCAGAGAATTTGATTTTGTTCCAGGACCAGGAATCAGGATGCTTTGTCTAACTCGACAGGCTAGCCGCCGTCTTCATCCATCCATTCAGATAGCGGCGGACAGCTGCAAACCACGTGCCGGTCGCCGTAGACATTATCGATTCTGCCAACCGGCGGCCAGTATTTGTCCTGCCAGACCCAGTCCCTCGGAAAGAAAGCCTGCTGTCTTGAATAGGGCAGGTCCCACTCGTCTGCAACCAGTCTATCGAATGTATGCGGCGCATTTTTGAGAGGGTTATTGTCTGGATCCGACCTGCCTTGTTCAATGTCAGTAATTTCCTCGCGAATTGCAGCCATCGCATCACAAAACCGATCAATCTCCCGCATCGCTTCACTTTCAGTCGGCTCAATCATCATGGTGTCGGCGACAGGGAATGATACCGTCGGTGCATGAAAGCCGAAGTCCATCAAGCGTTTGGCAATATCTTCGACCGTTACACCGCTGGTTTTTTTGATGTGTCTCATATCGACAATGCACTCATGCGCGATGCGACCGTTTTTCCCTTTGTAAAGAATCGGAAAATATGGCTCCAGTTTATTGGCCATGTAATTGGCGTTCAAAATCGCAATCTCAGTCGCGTAGCGCAGGCCCTCAGCCCCCATCAGCGAAATATAAGCCCAGGATATTGGCAAAATGCCCGCTGACCCCCACGGGGCCGCGGCAATACTGCCGACGGTCGCAGCCTTGCCGGCGTAGGGATTGACACCTTCGACAACGGTGTGATCTGGAAGATAGGGTGCCAGGTGGATTTTTACACCGATCGGGCCCACCCCGGGTCCGCCGCCGCCATGTGGGATACAAAAAGTCTTGTGTAAATTCAGGTGACAGACATCAGCACCGATTTCGGCTGGCCGGCAAAGTCCTACCATCGCGTTCATATTTGCGCCGTCCAGGTATACCTGGGCACCATATTGGTGCATCAGGTCGCAGATTTCAGTAATGCGTTCTTCAAACACGCCATGCGTTGAGGGGTAGGTGATCATCAGCGCAGCCACGTTGTCGGCAAATTTGTCGAGTTTTACTTTGAGGTCGTCTACGTCTACGTTGCCGTGGTCGTCGCATTTGACCACCACAACGCGCATACCCGCCAGCGCGGCACTGGCCGGATTGGTACCGTGAGCAGATTGCGGGATGACACAGATATTGCGATGCCCCTCGCCGCGGTCTTCATGGTAGCGCCGGATACAGAGCAGCCCGGCGTACTCGCCCTGGGAGCCGGCATTGGGCTGAAACGATACAGCATCAAAACCGGTGATCTCACACAGCATGGTTTCCAGCTCTTCGACCAGTTGGTGATAACCCTGGGTCTGATCCAGCGGTGCAAAG
>JAJDZL010000060.1 GCA_022824665.1 Gammaproteobacteria bacterium
TTAATCAAATTAAATATCTCAGCGACAAAAGCAACTTCGATAGTTCAGCAAATATAGCAGGAAACCAGTTTGAATACCAGAACAGGCCGTTTCGAAGCAGGTACATTCGTTTATCGGGGTTTAAGCATACAGGGCTGGTGAATCTGCAGTGATTTAGCGCTCAGCACCCCTTGATTATTCCGCTTTGACGGTATCCGAGGCGGTTCTGCGGTACGCTCTGCCATGATTTGAGCGATTTCGCACAAATTCAGCAAAGTGAGTCGGTCCCACCTCAATTGGGTGCGACTGACAAGGCAAAAGCCTGCTCCGATGATTCAGCTCGACCGCGGCTTGACGATCAGATCCAGCGCTTCCCGGGTTCGTGCGGCGAACTAGCGGTTGGACTGCGGGATGAATTCGAAACGTCCTTGCAGACGAATAATCGAGATGGCAAAATTGGTCAGTGTCGCAAAATTCTGTGGCAGGTTTGTGACCCGGGCACAGCAGCGGTCTTCATCATCGGTCAAATCTCGCACATCATGGTTGGCGTTTGCAATGTGCCAATGCTCGCGTACCCGCGAGTTGAGCCGCCTGGCCGCGGTGCGCGCAGGTGGCAATGACGTTACCGCGCAGGTGATCTCAGTGGATTGATTGCCGCACTTTGAGGTTGACACGTCATCTCTCAATCCAGATTGCCTGGCACCGGCCGGGCAGATCAAGATAGCCGTTTCACCAAGCACTGGTCACATCCACTGCCCACAGCTGGTGCCGCTCCATGCGGCTTGCGCGTCGGGTGCCGGTGCCTCGGCGCCGGTCAGGATGCGTTTCGCATTGCGATCCAGTGCATCCATGAAAATCTCCTTTTGATAACCATGGTAACGGTAGCGGGCCGGGCCGCCCGGCACCTGCTCAAAGCCCCGGGTGAAACCCAAAGAGAAAAAATTCGCAGCCCGATAGCTGGCACCTGTGAATTAGCGCCGGTCCACAAACGTCTTCGCCAGCACACCGGATACCCGTGTGTCTTTGCCATGTCTGTGCGCAAACGCCGCAGACTCAGCGCCAGCACCCGCGAGGCCAGATTGTGCACCTGAAACTGAGGCAGGATAATAAAGCGAACATGGTTCGCGATCAGGTACAGACGAGAGAACTGCTACTCGGCGCGCCAGCCGAGCAGTGCCAGCCACTGATCCTCGAGGTACACAATGTGACGCAGCGACTTGCCGAACAAGCCGTGATACGGCAGATAGTGGTGCGCCGACATCAGTGCATCCCATTTACGACGTTCTGCAAAATCCATAGTGGGGCGAACCTGAATCCGCAAAAGATCAATGTCAGCGGCGGGCGTAGTAGCGGAATGTTCGGGCAAAATAAGGTTCATGGCCCTTATTTTGCCAAATTAACAAACGAATGTCCGGTCCTGAATGAACTTTTTTTGCGATTAACCTGAAATTGTGAATTAACCGAAAATGATGGCTCAGTCAGATAAACGAATTGCCCTGGGACTTTGTTGTCCTGCAAAGTCAACTTCAATGACTTACATTAAAATATGAAACCTGTCGAATTACGTTGTTAAAAAGGAAACCAAAATACGATGTCAGAGTATCACGCGCCGATAGATGATATGCAATTCGTTCTCTATAACGTTGCCGGTCTCGATGAGATCCTGGCACTGGACGAGTTTCAGGGCATGGACCGAGAACTGATTGCAGCCATATTGGATGAATCATCCAAGTTTACTTCGAAAATTCTTGATCCTTTGAACAGGGTGGGCGATGAAACAGGCTCGGTGTGTGAAAACGGTTCGGTAACGACACCGCCGGGGTGGAAAGAGGCCTATCAGCAGTTTGTCGAGGGTGGTTGGAACGGACTGGCATTTGACGCCGAGCGCGGCGGGCAGGGTCTTCCATGGTTGGTCGCAACCGCGGTGCAGGAAATGTGGCACTCGGCGAATATGTCTTTTGGCTTGTGTCCGCTGCTGACTCAGGGGGCCATTCGGGCGCTTGAATCACATGGTTCAAAAGCGCAGCAGGATACCTACATGGAGCGTTTGATTTCCGGTGAGTGGGCGGGCACCATGAACCTGACTGAATCGCAGGCGGGTTCTGACCTTGCCGCGATTCGCACCCGCGCGGTCCCGGAGAACAATCACCACCGTATTATCGGTCAGAAAATATTCATCACCTACGGCGAACACGACCTGACAGATAACATTATTCACTTCGTTCTGGCGAGATGCACTGATTCTCCTCAAGGCGTTAAGGGCATATCGATGTTTATCGTGCCGAAATTTCTGGTTAACGAGGATGGAACCTTAGGCGAACGAAATGATGTTCGCTGCGTTTCTCTTGAACACAAGCTTGGCATCCATGGGAGTCCTACTGCAGTTTTGTCCTTTGGCGATGAAGGCGGTGCAATTGGCTACCTGATCGGCGAACAAAATCGCGGACTTGAATACATGTTCACGATGATGAATCTAGCGCGCCATGCTGTCGGGGTTGAGGGGCTCGCGGTCGCCGAGCGCGCTTATCAGCACGCGGTGGAGCATGCACGGCAGCGGGTTCAGGGCACCGCCATTGGCAGCCGGGAGCGGGTGGCGATTGTTCAGCATCCTGATGTCAGACGTATGCTCATGACGATGAAGTCGCTGATTGATGCAATGCGCTGTCTGGCTTATTATTCAGCCGGAGTTTTTGACCTTTCGATCAGACATACAGATGATGTTGTGCGTCAGTACAATTCAGATTTACTGGGTCTTTTGATACCACTCGTTAAGGGCTGGTGTTCAGAGTCCGGCAATGAGGTCGCCTATATTGGCGTACAAGTTCATGGCGGGATGGGCTTTATTGAAGAAACCGGTGCGGCACAGTATTTGCGCGATGTCAGGATCACTCCGATTTACGAAGGAACGACAGGAATTCAGGCCAATGATTTGATTGGTCGAAAAGTGCTACGCAGTGATCCGGAGATTCTGGAGCGATTCTTTACCAAGATGAGTCAGACTGTGGTTGATTGTGACAAGGATAATCCGCATCTCGCGCCAATTCGCGATGCGCTTATGGTTGCCTTGAAGCACTTGCGGCGTGCAACTGAGTGGCTTTACGAGATAGGCCGCGACAATCCAAGTGTCGCAGCTGCCGCCAGCGTGAACTATATGAATGTACTCGCCTTGACCGTAGCCGGCTGGCTGATGCTGAACATGGCAATCGATGCGGCGGCGGCAAATGGCGCAAATTCAGGCAACGGCAAACATCTCACCGCGAAATTGATTTCAGCCAAGTTCTTTGCCACCCAAATTTTGCCGCGCGCGCAGGCCCACACAGATGCGATGATTGATTCCTCGAGCGTAGCCCTGGAGCTCGAAGAGGAGCAGTTTTAAGCAGCCGGTTCAGGCGAGTTTCGCGCCATTTTTAACCGGTCTTTCGGGCTTGGCAATGACCACAGAGTCGTCGTCCTGAACAAATCCAGTGAGCAGAAACTGGGACATGAAGGGCCCAATCTGCTTATCCGGAAAATTGACAACACCGATAATCTGTCGACCGACCAGGTCATCGGGTGAGTACAGGTCGCAGATTTGCGCACTGGATTTTAGGGTACCGATTTGTTCGCCAAAATCAACCGAAACCTTGTAGGCTGGTTTCCGAGCCTCCGGGAACTCCTGAACGCTCAAAACGGTGCCGACGCGAAGCTCGACCTTGGTGAAATCACTCCACTGAATCTGTTTCACAGGCAAATTTCTCCTTCTATGAGGGTTGGTAAAGTCTTGACAGGTCGGGGAATTATATGGTGAATGTGAAAAGCACTATTGGCTCGGGAACTTCCTCATCGCTTATGTTGGCGTTTGCCGCAATGGATTTTGCAGAATTGCTCAAACGATTTTCAGAATTGGCAATGTGACAAGATGTTTGTCAATTGCCGTCCGGACAAAATCAGGTAAGGGTAAGTTCAATTTCTCTGATTCCCAGGCTTCGACAAATTTTTCGATCGTCTCGCATGCAACAGATATCACGAGTTGCTGCGGTACCCGTGCTTTGGCCGCGAAATGAATCAACTCTTGTTTGTCGATTGCAGAGAAGTTTTTTGTCCGACTGATATTGAGTGCAAACTTCTCGTTTGGAATATATGGCACCGTCGAGACGAAATCGTATGCAGGCGCCAACTCGGGGTGCACTTTGTCCCGGTAAATCAGTGCCCAGTTTTTTAGATGCATATCACCGTTGCCAATCAGTACATTAAATACAGCTCGTCGGATAAACTCTGCCAGGTCTTTTTCACCAGCTTCGACATGTAGCACGCGCGCAATATTGCGCAAACTTGCGTTTTCGTACTTTTGCTCTGGAAAGACGCCAAAGACTTGCGCAAAGTCTTCAACGTGAACTGCCTCCCCATCCGTTAGACGATCAAACCGTTTAACTGCCAACACCGACTCACCCATTGTTTCGAATTCGCGCGGTACGTTTTCAAGCTGAGACTGATCAAACAATTCGACGGCCGGCACATCTATTCCAATCCGTTTGGCGAGTTTCATCATCGAGTACTCGTTGGCAACGACCCCATTGAATCGATTGGACGGGAATTTCACAATCCATGCGCCACCGCGACCGGAGGCTGGAACAGTTAAGCCGCCTGCATTATTTTGCAATGCAGAGAACTTAATCTGTACACCAGCAAGCGAAAATGAAAGTGCGTCGACTTGAGCATTTTCATGACTAAGTTCGGGACTTTTTCCTCTAACACTGCCTGTGTGCAGGGAATCATTCGGCTCGACCGATACCGCGCCTGGCAGATCCAGGCCAAGACACCTTAGCAGTTCAAAGTCCCGCTCGGAACGAACACCATGCGAAGCTGCCAGGTACTCTCGCAGGCGTCCTTCGGGCAACAGATTTGCAAAAAATGGCATTACGCGGGTCTGATACGCTCGGAAACTGTTTTTAATTTCTCCGTGGACATCTTCAAAACTCAGGCCGAGTCGCGGCCGGTTCCAATCGTCCAGGTAGTTTTGGTCGAATGCGAATATCGTACGGTCACCCGGGAGACGCGTCAGTGTGGCAATTGTCTGCTTGTGCAACAGTATGTTGAGAACTTCAATGCGACTCATCGTCATATTCAGACAGTTGATAGCGCGGCTGTGGATGGTTGATGTATCGGTCGGAGTTGCCGGGAAGTTTTAAAGACTCACTCAACGCGGCCAAACGATGTTCGAGTCTGGAAAGACGGTTGACGTCGTGTGATCGCAGGACTGCTTTGACTGAGGTACGTATGCGCCTGAGATCACTTGAGTCGATATTGAGTAAATGAATACGTTTGCTGATGATTCCGAAGTGAAGGTCTATGGATTGTGTTTGCTCTTTGCCGAATTTCAGCTGCAGCTTGTCTATCTCTTGAGACAGTTTGTATAACTCTTTTTTTACTTGTAGATTGACTGGGGATGCAAATTGTTGAACGACTGACTGTATGGTCGTCACAGCAGACTTGGGTACCAGAAAAACTTCCAGATCCAGTGCCAGTACAATCGCGCTAAAGCTTGACAGTCGAAGATCAACTGATTGATTTTCAATCTTGGAAATATGCGACTGTGGAACTCCCGCTCGCGTGCTGAGTTCCTTTTGACTCCAGCCTTTTTGCTCGCGCGCTGATTTTAACTGACTTAGCAGTTCTTCAATAATATAGAGTTGACTATCGCGCATACGATATATAAAAATATATAAAAACGATAATAATTTCTTTATTATAGAATGAATATATAGAGATGATTGCGCTGCAGGTGTTTTGCAGCGGATTTTGACGGCATCGCTGAACCAGGTGGTTCAATTGTTGGCGTGTAACCAAAAATCAGTCGATATAAAGCGTCGCAGTAACAGAAACCTGTAATTTATCGAGGACGATTGGAAAACGGCTTCGGCTGAGATGCGCCAAGCCCTCAGGCCCTGCCTGATCATCAATTCAGTTGTGATTCAGGTTATGATTGACTGGAATCGAACAATGGCACAGGGTCGGCCAGGGAGCAGGTCAACACCGGCAAATTCGAACCCGGACGCACCATCGTGATCGACAGCCCGATTCTAGATTTTATCTTGGCCATGCCGCGGATGAAGTGATGATCGAGCTCAAGACATATTGGCATAGATTGTTAGGTTACCCAACTTCTTGAGACAGTTTGCGAGGCAGGCGTTTTTTTGAGTCATAAAAGGGCAAGTTGTTTATGTCGCAACCTTTATCGCCGTATCGTGTCGAACGGAGTACCAGCGTTCTGCCGTCCCATTCGCTTGGGAAATCAAATCGGACGTAACCAATCCCCACTTTTAGAAAGGGAGAAAAAGCCCCTGTCGTTACTCGACCGACCACTCGGTCACCATCAAGTATCAGATCACCACCACATGGCGTCAAATCTTTACAACGCAATCCATAAATGCGTGTATCACGTCTGGCGGTCAACAGAGCGTTGCGACCGATAAAATCATCCTTATCCCAGTCGATGAACTTACCCAACCCTGCTTCAAATGGCGTCATTGAGCTGTCAAAATCACTACCGGCATCCAGAATGCCTGCTTCGATTCGGCGAATGTTGATCGATTGCATTGAACTGAACGCCATATCAACCGACTCACCGATTCTGATCAAATGCTCCCATAGTTTTGGGCAATCAGTTGATTGCCCCAGCGTATATACCTCATATCCCAACTCACCGGTCCAACCGGTGCGCGAGACATAGACACTCTGACCGCCGATGGTGAACAGTCCGATATGAAAGTACTTAAACTCTTTATCCAACACGCCATCCGTGGCTCGGTGCATTAGCTCGTAGGATTTTGGTCCCTGAATTTGCAATACACGGGAGTCAGGATCAGAAATTGACACCTCAAATCCCACACGATTTGATAAAAGCCACGCATCAAGCTCACAATCAGGTTGCACGAACCAGAAGCGGTCAGCATCCAATCGAAACAGGATTCCATCCATGAACAGGCCACCTTCATGTGTACATGCCAGAACATAGCGTCCCTGGCCGTGCCCCATGTCGGTAACTCGTCGCGTAAGAAGCTTTTCCAGAAATGAGACCGCACCCGCACCCGCTATTTCTACGGGTCTTTCGGGGGTGTCAATCAATGCAGCGCTTCGCCGGTATGCCCAATACGCCTCAGCAGGGTCTTCGCCATTATGCTGTACAAAATACCGACCCACCGCAAGACCTAACACGGTGTGTTCATTAGCGTAGCACTGATGAAATGGTGACACCATATTGCTGCCCAGGTAAACAGGGAAAACATCAGTGGAGTTGCGGGAAAAAATTTCGCTCATAGCATTACCTGGTCATTTGGTTCAACACAAAAACGCAGATTTTGTTACTCTCAAGGTTGCGTTAAGTTTAGCAGATTCTGCTTGCTTGTTCGCATACCCGGGTGGCACCTTCATGAGTTTCACGGTATTGAAGCCAGATCAAGCGGTGCAAATGTGGGACCGTAAAGCACCTCCAAACGTCCAGGCCATTGCTTTCTTACAGCTTGATACCCAATCATTTAAGTTGCGGTGAATGCTGCAATTCGATTCGTGGTGCCAGTCTTATAATGATTTTCCCTTATTTTGCCTGTGGAGATTCGAAATGGGATCTCAAACAACAGTTAATATTGACAGCGTTGTAAATACACTTGTCGGAAGCGCCCGGCAGGCGATGTCCAAATTCAGGAATGCCGACCAGCCATTTGTTGATGAAGCAGTAACCGCAATCGCCTGGTCATTGTACAAGCCGGAAAATGCCGCCAGCCTTGCCGAGAATGCCGTCAGCGATACTGGGCTCGGCAACGTTCAGGACAAAATTACCAAGAATCAGCGCAAGACTTTTGGTACGCTGCGGGACCTGATGCGGGTTCGCACGGTCGGCGTGATTGAAAAAGACCTGGAACTAGGCATCGTCAAGTACGCAAAACCTGTTGGTGTGGTCGGCGCCGTGACACCTTCAACCAACCCTGCCGCGACACCGGTAAACAAGTGCATGATGGCGCTCAAGGGGCGAAATGCAGTGATTGTTGCACCGTCGCCCGCGGGCTGGAGCACAACCAACCGTGCTGTCGAGTTAATGCGTGAGGGGCTCGCCATAATCGGCGCACCGCGAGATTTGATACAGATACTGCCTGCGCCGGTCAGCAAGGCAATGACAGAAAGTTTGATGAAAGCTGTTGACCTCGTTGTCGTTACGGGCTCGCAAAACAATGTACGCGGCGCGTACTCAAGCGGTACGCCTGCAATTGGCGTTGGCGTTGGCAATGTGCCCGTCATTGTTGATGAGACCGCTGACCTGCAGCGGGCCGCCGACCTGATCGGTATGTCAAAGACATTCGACAACGGCACGTCGTGTTCATCGGAGAATTCTGTCATTATTCTGGACGCTGTTTATGATGACATGATGCGTGCGTTTGCTGAGGCTGGCGGCTATCTTGCAAAAGGTGATGAAAGAGATCGGATTGTTGACGCGTTGTGGAGTGCGCCGGAAAAACTGAACCGACAGCTGATTGCCAAGGATGCCGAGGTGCTGATTGAGCACTGCAAACTGTCTGCGCCCGCAGACACAACGCGATTTATCATCGTTGAAGAATCAGGAACAGGTTCAGCACACCCGCTTTCAGGTGAAAAACTGTCGCTCTTTCTCACAGCATATCGCGTCCCGGATTTTGCAGCCGCGGTGGCCAAGGTGCGCGCAATTCTTGACTATCAGGGTGCAGGACATTCCTGTGGTCTGCATACGACGGACCTCTCGAGAGGTCAATTCATGGCAGCGCAGCTTGATGTTGTTCGGGTTTTAGTCAACCAGGCACATACGTTTGGCAACGGCGGCGGATTTACCAGCGGATTTCCGTTTACCCTGAGTATGGGATGCGGCACATGGGGTGGAAACAGCATCAGCGAAAATCTCAATTACCGTCATTTCATCAATGTAACCCATTTGTCGACGGAAATTCCGGAGGACAAGCCAAGCGAGGAAGCTCTGTTCGGAGCTTTTCTAAAGAAGTATCACCCTGATTACCAAGTCTGAGGCGATCTCTGTGTCTGCTACTTTTCGTTCTTTAATCGACCGCTCAGCGCTCGAATCTCCCGCTCGAATTTACCTCGACGATCCGGATTCGGCGCTCAAAATGAGCTACCTGGATTTAAAGGAAAATTCCGTTCGATTCACTAATTTACTGGCATCGTTTAATTTGCCGGCGCAATCGCACGTCGCCTTTTTGATGGACAACGGCTACTGGACTGCAACGGTATTGCTTGGAACGCTGTACGCGGGTGCGGTAACGGTGCCATTGAATGCTGTCGCAAGCCGGCGCAACCTGGCCTACGCAGTGAAAAATGCCAGCGTTGATCTCATCTTTGTAAGCAGCAATCATCGGGAGCTTTTGGCCCAAATCCTTGCTGATACTGGCAGTCAAATTCCTACCGTGGAAGTAGACATGGTGACAGGACCTGATTTGGCATGGTTGGATTTCGATGCGCAAAACGCACGGGCAGCGGACGTTAGCGCCGATTCAGCAGCAATGATTTTGCATACTTCGGGAACTGTTGGTGTGCCTAAAGGTGCGGTGCTTAGCCATGGCAATCTGCTCGCAGGCGGGCAAAACGTGTGCCTGGCGCAGAACCTGACGCCGGATGATATTGCTTATTGCATACTGCCCCTCTATCACATCAACGGACAGGTGGTAACCACAATAGCCCCACTGGTGAGTACTTCCCGGGTGGTGATGCCAAGAAAGTTCAGTCTGTCCAGTTTCTGGCCGACCGTGGTGGCGCACAAGTGCACCTGGTTCAGCACTGTGCCGACGATTACCAAGTATCTGCTTGACGATATTCATGCCAAGCATGCTGAAAAACAAATCAGAGACTCAAGCTGCTTAAGGTTTGCACGTTCAGCCTCGTCTGCAATGCCGGCCTCCATGCTGATTGATTTCGAAAAAAGCGTTGGTATTCCGATGATTGAGTCGATAGGACTAACAGAAACTGCCGCACCAATTTTGGCAAATCCCATGCCTCCCGCAACCCGCAAACCAGGTTCGGTCGGTCTGCCATTCGGTAATGAGGTAAAAATAATCGATAACCGCGAACATGCTGTTGGTCCCAACGAAACTGGTGAAATTATTGTACGCGGCGCTAACGTTATCTTAGAGTACTACAACGCACCTGAGGCGAGTGCGGCGGCATTTACCGCGGACGGTTGGTTTCGAACCGGCGATCTTGGGTATCAGGATGACGATGGATACATCTTCGTAACGGGCAGAATCAAGGAGTTGATCATCAAGGGCGGTGAGAATATTTCACCCCGGGAAATAGACGATGTGCTTTACCGCAACAAGGCGATACGGGAGGCGGCCAGCTTTGGCTATCCCGATGATGCATATGGTCAGGTCGTGGCAGTCGCGGTGGTTCTCAAACAGGATGTCGAGTTTACTGCCGATGATCTGCTTGCGTTCTGCAAGGCTGAGCTTGGTGGTTTTCTTTGTCCCAGCAAGATATTTTTTGTCGATGATTTGCCAAAGGGACCATCGGGCAAAATTCAACGTCTGGAGGTTGCCAAAAAGCTGATCAGGGAGTGTTAGTTTTGAGGCAATGGCACCATGAGTAATGAGAACGTTCTTGCAGGCAAAACAGCACTTGTGACCGGCTCAACGCATGGCATAGGCCTTGAGATTGCAAAAAGGCTTGCCGAGTGTGGCTGTCACATCGGCTTGAACGGTTTTGCCGAGGCAGACACAGTTGATCAGATTGTCGCAGAAATTCAACTGAGCTCACCCGTTAACGTCCGTTTTTGTGAGATGGACCTCAGAGACGTTGACAGCATTTATCTCGCGCTGGAGGCGTTTGCAGGTGATTTCGGAACAATCGATATTCTGGTCAATAATGCTGGCGTACAGCACGTATCGCGGGTCGAAGATTTTCCGAACAGCAAGTGGGACGAAGTCATTGCGGTGAATTTGTCTGCTGTATTTCACTGTTCCAAGGCCGTGATTCCGGCAATGATTCAAAACGGCTGGGGCAGAATAATCAATATTGCTTCAGTACACGGCCTGGTCGGCAGTGTAGAGAAGGCCGCTTACATTGCAGCCAAGCACGCGGTGGTCGGATTGACCAAGGTGATTGCACTCGAAAACGCCCGGCACGGATTGACTTGCAATGCGATTTGCCCGGGCTTCACCAACACCGAGATGATTCGCAAGCAGGTGCAAGACCGTGCAGCTGAGGAAGGCAGGATGACCCATGAAATCGAGCTTCAGATGTTGTCCGAGAAACACCCGACCGGGCGTTTTATCGAACCGGATGATATCGGCGCACTGGTTGCATACCTTTGTTCAAATGAAGCGCGCGGCATTACCGGAACGACCGTAGCCATTGATGGCGGCTGGACAGCCCGGTAACGCAAAACATTAAGCGGCTCCAAGTTGGGCGATCGATTCCCACGCGGCTTCAATGTGGCGCATTTCGGTGCGTATTGCGCCCGGTACAAAGCGCATGACATACACCCCGTTTAGAATGGTGTGCGTCAAGAACATCCGCCCCTCAGCATTCAGCTGTTCAAGTATCTGTCTTGTTTTTTCATCGCCACCCTTGTGTCGAAAGCAGACCAGATTCAATGCCCGCGGCTGGTAGAGCTCGTAGTTTGTGTCGGCTTCCACCCGGGCGGCAAATTCAATCGCAAGTTCAATATGTTTGCGGATGTGCGCCTTGAGTCCTTCAACACCGTAGTGGCGAATGACAAACCACAGCTTTAGAGACCGGAACCGTCGCCCGAGTGATACCTGCCAGCCACTGTAATCAAACACCTGGCCGGATTCAGTTGCCTTGTTTCTCAGGTACTCCGGGGTCATCGTCAGTGCATTGACGAGATCAGACTTGTTGGCGACATAAAAAAGATCGCAATCAAAGTTCGTCAGTAGCCACTTGTGCGGATTAAAGCAGTAGCTGTCGACTTTTTCTACACCATCAAGCAGGTATTGGTACTCAGGGCATACCGCGGCACTGCCCGCATAGGCCGCATCAACATGTGTCCAAATGCTGTGTTGACGGGCGATTTCGGCGATCTCTGGTACCGGGTCAAATGCGAGTGACGAAGTTGTACCAATCGTCGCACAGACGAAGGCTGGCACAAGATTTTCAGCAAGATCACGCGCCACCTGCTGGCTAAAGTCATCCGCGCGAATAGCAAAGGTGTCATCAACCTCAAGGTGCCGGATCTGGCTGCTGGCAAATCCGGCAATCCGCAGACTCTTCTCAGCCGATGAGTGAGTGTGTCCCGAAATATAGGCTGTCAGTTTTGTGATATCGGTATTGTTGTTCGCAAGTGCTCTTTCACGTGCTGCGACTGCTGCGCAAAGTGCTGCGGTTGAAGCGGAGTCCTGAATCACACCGCCGCCCGTTTGACTGGAATGAAAGTGCTTTGGCAGCTCGGCAATTTCAACCATCCAGTCCAGCACCAGAGTCTCAAGTTCCGTACATGCAGGGCTGGTGGACCACAGCATGCCCTGAATGCCGAGCCCGGATGACAGAAAATCGCCCAGGATTGACGGGCCAGAAGCGTGCGAGGGAAAGTACGCGTAAAAATTCGGTGACTGCCAATGCGTCAGACCTGGAAATATTTTTTCATGCACATCGTTCAGCACATCTTCGAACGATTCGCCTGCATGCGGCGGATGCTGCGGAAAACTGCTATAGATATCCCCCGGCTTAACTTGTGACAGCACCGGATAGGATTCAATATTTTGCATGTAGTCAGCGAGGAGGTCAACCATCTGATATCCTCTTTGACGGAACTCCGCGGGGCTAAGGTGGTGCGGTTTTTGTTGTGACATATTGAACAAATCTCCCAATGACAGTCAAATGAAGTGCAGGCGAGAAGCGGCCGGCCGAAAATTGCCGGGTTGCAAAATGGTTATCTGGCGCGCCGTGTTCCGATTTTGCCGCAGCGTTCGCATTCGACAGTTTCAACCTGTCCAGACGTGCCAAATCCGAATTTAACTTCTATCACGCGAAATTTGTGAATACCGAACTGGCATAGCCATTTGCCGATCCAGTTTGAAGTTTTGTCTTTCATTTCGGCAGCTTACATTATTCAGGGCAAAGACGGCAAGATTACGGCGATACGGTTTCTCCGAGATTGAATGCGTTGCAATGATTTACATATTCGGATAATTTGGGCCACCACCACCTTCCGGCACGACCCAGTTAATGTTTTGCGTCACGTCCTTGATATCACATGTTTTACAGTGTACGCAATTTTGTGCATTGATGACAAGGCGCGCTTTGTCGTCAGCCTGGTCGCGGACGATTTCATACACGCCAGCCGGGCAATAGCGCTGCTCCGGCGCATCGTAATGCTGAAGATTGATCTCAATTGGCACCTGATCGTTTTTCAGCGTGAGGTGAACTGGCTGGTTCTCTTCATGGTTGGTATTGGACAAAAAGACCGAAGAATTTCGATCAAAACTGATCACACCATCGGGTTTGGGGTATTCGATCGGCTTGCATTGCTGAGCCTTCTTCAGGCTCTTGTGGTCTTCGTGGTGATGAAACGTCCATGGTGCCCGTCCGCGCAACAGATAAGTATCAATGCCCGCATATGCTAATCCGGCCCACATGCCTTTTTGAAAAACCGGTCGAATATTTCTTGCCCGGTACAGTTCTTTCCAAACCCAGGTTTTCTTGAGTTTGTCGGTGTAGTCAGGCTGTTCGGCATCTGTTTCCGCGCTCAGGTATTCGAACGTCGATTCAGCCGCGGTCATACCCGACTTCATCGCAGTGTGCGTTCCCTTAATTTTTGGTGTGTTCAGAAATCCGGCGCAATCGCCAATCAGGGCGCCGCCTGGGAAAGAAAGTTTTGGAATCGACTGAAATCCGCCTTCGTTGAGTGCCCGGGCACCGTAGGCAATGCGTCGTCCGCCGTCAAGAACCGGTTTGACAGCCGGGTGGTGTTTGAACCTTTGAAATTCCTCAAACGGGCTAAGGTAGGGGTTCTGATAGTCAAGTCCTACAACGAAACCGATAGCCACCTGATTGTCTTCCAGGTGATAGACAAATGAGCCGCCGTAGGTTTGCCGGTCGAGCGGCCAGCCCACACTGTGCCAGACCGTCCCCGGCTTGTGGTTCTTTGCATCAATCTCCCATAGCTCTTTGATGCCTATGCCGAATGTTTGCGGGTCAGCATTGTCGCGCAGTGAATAGCGTTCAAACAGTGTTTTTGTCAGCGAGCCTCGACAGCCTTCTGCGAACAAGGTGAATTTTGCGTGCAGTTCAGCACCAGGTGCATAGTTTGCAGTCGGTTCGCCATCGCGGCCAACACCCATGTCGCCAGTCGCAACACCCATGACTTTTCCGTCTTTGTACAGCACTTCAGAGGCTGCGTAACCCGGAAATATGTCTACACCAATGGCCTCGGCCTGTTCGGCGAGCCAGCGGCACAGATTGCCGAGAGAAATAATGTAATTGCCATGGTTATTCATCTGTGGTGGGGTGGGCATCCGAATCGATGATTTTTTGGTGAGAAACACAAACTGGTCGTGCGCAACCGGGGTGTTAAGCGGGGCACCAAGCTCCTGCCAGTCTGGAATCAGCTCATTCAGAGCGGTTGGCTGCAGCACAGCACCAGACAATATGTGAGCGCCGACTTCAGAGCCTTTTTCCAACACGCAGACACTGAGATCATGCCCATTTTCCTGACACAACTGGCGCAGCCTTATGCCGGCCGCCAGGCCCGACGGGCCGGCACCGACAATGACTACATCATATTCAAGTGAGTCTCTTTCGACTGTCATAAGAATGGTCCCTTCGGTAAATACTGGGTCAAGCAGGCATCGCAGTGATTTGGCAAGCACATATACGCATTAGCCCACTTGGATCAGCCATAAAATAAATGAGAAATGAGCCGATATTGTATAGAAAATCAGCCATTTGCGTTAGGGGTGTATACCTTGACCTGAATCTCAGTCGGATCACCGCTGTTGCACGGGTTGTTGATTTGCGGACAGTTTGAAATCACTGCCAGCACATCCATTTGTGCTTCAAGTTCAATGTAATCACCGGCAGTGGACGGACCGGTGACAAAAACAGAGTCTGCCGTGCTGCCGTCTGCATAGACCGGCACTTTGCAGAAAAAATTAATGTTCGGAACAATGTCAGTCCAGCCCATGCCGTATTTTTCCAGTGCACCCAGAAAGTTTTCCCGGCATCCCGGAACGTCAGCTACGCCGTAGAGCATTTCGTTGCTCCAACTGGAGCAACATCCGGCGATCGTATCGTGGCGGCCGGCTGTTGTGTCTGATATGACAGACATCAGAGGGTTGGCATAGTCTGAGTAAAGTACCGAGCCATTGGTAATATGAATGCTTTGGGCTGCCTTGATGGTGTTTGGGGCGTGATAACGCTCGTCAGTCATTTTCGCGTTGTAGCAAAGAAAATCGACGCCCTGCTGTCCGTGAAGGTCGATGATCCGGAGCACCCCGCCTCGTTGAATGACATTGTCCCAACTCTTGCCAGGTGCGACAATATCGTCTGAATGAATCGTTAAATCAGTCGCTTGAGGCTGCTTTGTAGAAGATGGGTTCATCGTCACGAAAATACGAGAATCTGTTCGGCTGGCATAGTTCAAGTATACACAAATCAGCACAGGGGAATTTTCATTCAACTCGGCAATACCAAAGGCATCAGCCAGTCTGATTGGCGGGTGCTGAATTGTGATGAACTTGATTGTAACTGGTAAAATTTGTCATGTATATCAGGAGATGCCTGATCACTCGGGCTTACGCATTAAGAGGGTTTCATCGATGCAGATCAACGCAATTCCAGCGCTAATCACAGGTGCTGCTTCAGGTATGGGTGAGGCAAGTGCGAGGTTACTTGCGGCGCACGGTGTCAAGGTCAGTTTGCTGGATATCAATCAGAAAAAGATTGATTCATTAGCGACAGAAATCGGCGCAACTGCCGTCAATTGTGATGTCACCAGTTCTGCCAGTATGGAGGAGGCTGTTGCGAGTGCTGCTAAAGCAAATGGCATTGCCAGAATACTGATCAATTGCGCCGGAATTGCGCCGGCAAAGCGCATTGTCGGGCGCGACGGGCCGATGCCACTTGAGGATTTCAAGCGTGTGATTGACATCAATTTGGTTGGCACATTCAATGCGATGCGCGTGATGGCGGCTGCACTCAGGAATGAAGCGCCGCTTGACGACGTTGGCGAGCGTGGTGTCATCATCAATGTTGCATCAGTATCGGCTTACGAAGGGCAGATCGGACAGGCCGCTTACAGTGCTTCAAAAGGTGCCATCGTTTCGCTGACTATCCAGGCAGCCAGGGAGTTCGCGTCTGCCGGAATTCGGGTGATGACGATCGCGCCTGGCTTAATTGCAACACCAATGCTGTTCGGGATGCCAGAAGGCGTTCAGCAAAGTCTGGCAAGTCAGGTACCGTTTCCTAAACGGCTCGGTAATCCGGATGAGTTTGCCCGACTGGTCATGCATATACTCGAGAACCAGCTGCTGAATGGTGAAGTGATCCGATTGGACGGTGCGATTCGAATGCAGCCTCGCTGATTGGTGTTTATCGTTTGGTGCCGTAGTTCAGCTGCTCGAGTCGTTTCATTGATGGGGCGCTGAACAGTTCTGGACGTGCAAGATAGTCAAGCAGCAAATCAAGTGAGTCCAGACCCCAGAACAGCTCGCCATTTGCGATGACTGTCGGCACCCCAAATACACCCTGTTCCGTTGCCTGACGAGTATTTTCAATCAGAGTCGCCTTGATTTTCGGCTCGCTTGTCAGGGAGTCGGCGTGCGGTATTGCGACTTCGTCCCAGATGGCCTGGCGACCCTGATCGGTGGCCGGGTCGTTGTTTGTTGTCCAGATGGCGCGAAATATTTTCGTCACCAACTCGGGATCATTGTCCATCGCAATCGACAATCGTAGATAGGGCAGTGGATTAAACGGGTGGGTGTCAGGCGTTCTGAATGGCACATCCGCCTGTTCGGCCAGCCAGGTGGTATACCGGTAGGTGAAGGTTTTCTTTCTTTTGATTTCCACCGGTCCCAGGCTCCCCCAGTGCTTGAGGAGCCCTGCAAAGAGCACCGGAATATAGTTGATCTCAATATCGTCAGGCAGCCGGTGAATCTGTTCGTTGAACAGGTAACAGAAAGGCGAGATGAAGTCGTAGTACAAATTAAGCCGGTTCACAATTGATTGTCCTTGGCGAGTGCTGTGGATTGTTCTCGTAGGCGATACTTTTGAACTTTACCGGTCGATGTTTTCGGCAGCTCACCAAATATCACGGTCTTTGGCGCTTTGTAGCGCGCCATGTTTGCTTTGCAGTATTCAATCAGATCAGCTGCGCCGGGTTTCGGATCATAGTCCTGCTTGAGGTTGACGAACGCACAGGGAATCTCGCCCCACTCGTCATCCGGCTGCGCAACGACCGCTGCTTCGAGCACCGCGGGGTGGCGAAAGAGTACGTCTTCGATTTCAATTGACGAGATATTTTCTCCGCCTGAAATGATGATGTCCTTGGAGCGGTCTTTCAATTGAATGTAGCTGTCGGGGTGTTTGACGCCCAGGTCGCCGGAATGGAACCAGCCGCCAGCAAACGCACTTTCGGTTGCAGCAGG
>JAJDZL010000242.1 GCA_022824665.1 Gammaproteobacteria bacterium
TCGACACCCATTTTCTTAACCTGACAGAGCCCGAACCAAAATCAATGTTTTAGGTAGTGTGAGCATTTTGTACGAAAAATGACTCTTAAGGGACCAGTTAACCAACAGTGCTCTCACTCAAGAATTCACTCAATATCATAAAAAATAATCAAACTTTCCCTTTTCTACTATACGAATATACTTCGTCCATACATTTTCTGTTTTCTGCTGGACGGTCGTGCTCTCACTTCATCTGAATGAACTTAACATACGGGTCAGTTAGGTTTTGACTGTATCGAGATCAGTCAGATACTCGTTATATCCAACTTTTCCTTGAGCAAGTTGCTCCTAATTTCAGTCCAGTAGTTTCTACATAAATCGACTGGTTTGGAGTCCACCCAGGACTGAATTAAGAAAAACCTCTGCCAAGGCAAAGTTGAACGATTCTTCAACCATCCCCACCGACGATCCCATTTTCCGGGCATACTCTCATGATTTTTGTATTACAAAACTCTTATCGAAACAGAATAAAACCACACAGGAACATTGTACGAACATCCCTCTGCGTAAGAATTTCATTGCACAAAGTAACCACGCCACTGATTTCTCAGGAATACATTTGCTCGGTTATAAGATTCAAATTTAGTGGCAAATTTGAACGTAGAATCTGTTTTCCGGTGAACGCCTGGCACTGGTCGGCGTAGAACCCGAATAACGAGCGCGGTCACCTGCATTCGCCGCGTGGGTCGCGCGGCGCGAAAATCCCTTTGCCAGCTAAGCTACAGTCACTCAGAATCGCGCTGCCAGACGCGGCGTCCCAGGCTCCACGTCTCCCTGACACTGTGGGTTCCGCCCAGAATAATGTAGGCAAACAATCGCTCAGCAACTGACCCTGCGCGGTCGAATTTTTGCTGACTCAAGTTGCTCCCACCTGCATCCAGTACGACGAAATCAGCCTCTTTGCCCTGATCAAAATTCCCGACATGCTGATCAAGGTGCAGCGCCCTTGCACCACCCAGTGTCGCCAGGTAAAAAAGATCAAATGGGCCAACGCCCTGCTCGCCAAGCTGCGCAACCTTGTACATCTCATGCATGGTTTGAAGCATGGAAAAACTCGTCCCGCCACCGACGTCGGTACCAAGCGACAGCTTGATTTTTTGGTCCGCCAGCCGCTTAATCGGTGCCAGACCGCTGCCCAAAAAAAGGTTTGACGTCGGACAAAGCGCAGCGCTCGCACCAGCATCAGCCAGGCGCTGCTGCTCTGATTCACTCAAGTGAATACAGTGCGCAAATACAGAATGATTCGAAACAACGCCGTATTTTTCGTACACCGAAAGATAATCCGAACAGTCGGGAAAAAGCCCCAGCGTCCAGTCAATCTCGGCAAGCGTCTCAGAAAGATGCGTGTGGAACAAAAGGTTGGGGTATCGATCCACCAGCCGCCGACAAAGTTCCATTTGACGGCGAGTTGAGGTTCCTGCAAAACGCAAGGTAATCGAATAGCTCTGACGTCCTTTGCCATGCCATTTCTCGATCAGTCGCTCAGTCCCGGCCTCACCTGAGTCTTCACCATCAAGCAGCCCCTGCGGCGCGTGGCGGTCCATCAAAACCTTGCCGGCGACCATCCTCAAACCGCGTCGGTGAGCGGCCGCAAAAAACTCATCAGCCGAATCTTCGTGTACCGTCGGGTAAACCTGCCCGGTGGTGGTGCCATTGCGTAAACACTCATCAAGAAACTCATCGGCGACCAATGCAGCGTACTCCGGGTCCTGGAATCGAAGCTCTTCCGGAAACGTGTAGGTATCCAGCCACTCCAGCAGTCCCGGCGCGGGAGACCCAATAATCCGGGTCTGCGCATAGTGTACGTGAGTGTCGATAAATCCCGGGCAGATCAGACAATCCGGGTATTCGAATACCGGCAACTGGTCCTTGAGGGAATCGATGTGCTTAGCTGCCGAATCCAGCAGCTCTACGCGACCGTCCCCAACAACCAAAAGCCCATCATCAAAATAACGCCAAGCTTTGGCTTGCTCTTGCGGGTCAGCAATAAAATCCAATATTGCGCCGCGAATGCCAAACCGTTTCATTTAAGTCGTTTCTGTGTAGCCCATTACGTGGAAAATTACGGTCGTCTCCCTACTATAAATTAGGGGATAAACCCTAAACCTAGCCATCGGCAATCACAATGAAATCCTGTAAATGTGTAGTCGGCCCGCTGGGAAAAAAACTTATGCTAATCAGGTGCTAATACCACAAATTGGCAAGGTGCAGTGCATCGATTGTTGATCCACCATATCACGGCAGGACTCAAAGACGCTGGACAATTTATGGCATCCAGTTGTTACGTCCTTGGGGCGATGTCTGAGCGATATTGAATCTGGATTGAACTTAAACCCGTTGTAATCTCGCAACCTTTCGTATGGTGGACTGGAAACAGTAAGATCAACAAACTCATCAGGAAACCGATTATTTCGAGCTTTGACGGCATCATCAATAATAAAATTATTCATTTCCTTACCTTTACTTCACCACTCTTTTCTTAAAGCATTTTCTTCGCATAATCGGATACAAATGCTGCTATCGCAGCACTAAACAACATATTTTTCAATTCGTCGTATTTACCTTCCGACAAATATGGCCATGGTGTCATAACATGCCACGCCCAAGTAATCAACATTGCAGACAGAATTATCCCAGCAAGGACAATCAGAAATATCGCAACGCGATGCACCCATTTCCGTATTCCTTCTCTACGGTTATGTTGTAGTATCCGGGCGTCACTTTCTAAACTCTCATCAGCGAAATCCGACTGCTCTTTGCTTGCATCTGCGTACGTACCACCGTCTTTGTCCGCTATGTCTGGTAGCGATTTCTCATGCTCATCCTTCATCGTTAGATTCATAAAGACTAGCGTAATGTTCTTCGATTAAGTCGTTGGGGATAACAAAATCATGACCTATTTCGTTGTACACAATATCCCAAGGCGTTCCTTTCGCATGTGTCATCATTGACAGGTGTATAGCACTGTATCGTCCATAGACTGAGACCGTTTGATCCATTACACTTTTTTCATCCTCATCGAAATTCAAATCAATGCCTACTGGTTTGAACCGAGATGGTGGTATTGAATTGTTTCTATATTGTTTTACCTCACGGTAAAGCTCCCGAATAACAGGTCCATATTTCCATGCTTCTGCATTCTCTCGAAATAAGGGACGGCCATATAGGCCTAACATCCAACCGTGAGCCATATATACGAGTTTGATTAGTTTCATCGGAGTTAACATCCTACTTTGTTCTTCTGCTTTAACAAGGATGTATTTTGCTACCGATAAACATGACTTAGTAGAATTAGTAGTCATAGACATCTTCTCCCATTGATTTTTTCAGCTTTTTCGCTTAGGCAACCAATTTCTTCCCGAGCATACTCCAAATAATACTTTCTATCTGTCTGATGGTGTCGGTCTGTCGAATACAGTGCTCCCCAGCAAATTCCTAGACATAGCGGTTAAGGTACTTGTGGCTGATTTTGTGAAAAGCACCTTTAGGCACACGCTTCAACATTTACCAGAATGATGTCAAAGCAGCTGACTTGTGCTTTGCCATTGACATACTCACCAACTGAGCATCTTACAACTTTGCTGTCGAAGTCCACCAGACTTTAACAACTCTAAAGATCATCAGTAAAGACTTCCGACCCTGCGAATGCGTTATCGTGAATAATTCCGTACTGAGTAAATCGCGCGGAATTCTCAATAACTTGTTCAGCAATATGATTGGTTTCCCGGTTTCTTGTGCCAGCTACTGCCGCCCTGCTAACGCACCAGCATCACCGCGGTCAGCATTTAACTGCTTATCAGCGTGTTTGTTATTTTCCAAACCACCGGTATAAGTATCATCGGCTTCGATTTTACCAGAAAATGCGTTTTTGTGGTCAAAATAGCTTTCGAGAATTTTTGCGCCAGATTCCAGACGCGTTTTTGTTAGATGTTCAAGTCGCCAGACCACTTCAGACTGGGTACGAATTTCAGTTTATTGGGCGAGCGTTTCCACGCCTTCAACGAAGAATTGCATGCTGCGCAATGCCTCGTCACTCAACACTTCACCCGCTCCGATGACTGTATTTCCAGCCCGGTCCATGATGGGTCCAGTAAAAGGGTGTATAGCACCAGATCGAATACCTTGGAGTGTTGCCTCGGCATCGGAAATAACATCCGGCGATAAGGAGTGCACATTAAATTCGGATAGTTTTACCGTGCCGCCTGCAAGACCATCCCAGGAATCCTGCGACACCCAGCTGCCTTCCATCACGTCGTCGATACGCGCGGCATAATAAGCACCCCAGTTATTGACAATGGCAGTCAAATGTGCATTCGGTGCAAATTCCCGAAGATCAGATGCCTGACCAAACGCGGCGAGGCCGCGAGCCTCCGCAACTACCAGCGGTGCATGTGAATTGGTGTGTTGTACCAGCACATCCGCGCCGAGATCTGCCAGTAAATTAGCGGCATCACCTTCCTTCGTGAAATCGAACCAGTCATCAATCCAAACCAGCTTCACTGTTGCATCGGGATTGATACTTTTCAGACCGAGCGTAAACGAGTTAATGCCGCGCACGACTTCCGGAACCGGAAAAGATGCAATATAGCCAATGATATTGGTTCGGGTTACCGCACCTGCAATGCGGCCAATGACGTACCTGCCTTCATAAAATCGGGCCGAATAGGTACCAACGTTTGCTGCGCGCTGATCTCCTGCGGCAATCTCGAAGTGTACATCCGGAAATTCTTCCGCGACCCGCAAGACCGCATCCGAAAATCCAAATGAAGTAACAAATATAGGATCGTAGCCTTGAGCTGCGAGTTGTCGAAGAACTGGCTCCGGGTCATCGCCTGATTCGGTTTCAACGGCAACAAACTTCGTCTCTACCCGGCCTGCAAACTTTTCTTCTACAACGAGACGTCCCTGGTCGTGCTGAAAGGTCCAGCCGTGATCGCGAACCATCCCGCCATACACGAAGCCGGCCTTAAGCAAATCATCTGCTACAAGATTTGAAAATCCGATTGCACCGGCAAAAACCGCAATTGCAGACCATACGATTCGTTTGTACATGCAGCATGCCTCTTGAACAGCAGTCAGGGGCAATCAGACCGATACGCCCCTGACTTTTCGTTCTGTCTAAGACATCGACTAATTCGGAATGGAGCCGTCAACACCCATCACGTAATAGCCCATACCGAGCAGGTCTCCATCACTCAGGTTTTCACCTGCTGCGACAACTTCGTTGCCTTCCTGGTCCATAATTGGCCCGGCAAATGGATGAATGGCACCCGAACGAATGCCTTCGACTGTTGCTTCGGCATCAGCAATCACGTCAGCGGGGAGGGAATTGGGGTTAAATTCTGCCATTACGATCATGTCGTCGGCAATACCATCCCAGACATCTCCGGATTCCCAGGTGCCGTCCATAACAGCTTGCGTACGAGCGACGTAATACGGTCCCCAGTTATTGACGATTGCACTGAGGTGAGCATTCGGACCGAAAGCAGCCATGTCGGATGCCTGACCAAACGCATGTACACCGCGCTCTTCAGCCACCTGCAGCGGTGCCGGAGAATCAGTGTGCTGTACCAGAATGTCGGCACCCTGGTCAATCAATGCCTTGGCAGCATCGCCTTCCTTGCCCGGATCAAACCAGGTGCTAACCCAAACAACCTTGACTTTCGCATCAGGATTGACACTGCGAAGTCCCAGCGTGAATGCATTGATTCCACGCACAACCTCCGGAATCGGGAACGATGCAATGTAACCAACTGTATTGGACTTGGTTACCGCACCAGCAATTCGGCCGATTACATATCTGCCTTCATAAAACCGTGCGAGATAAGTAGACACGTTGTCTGCGCGTTTGTATCCGGAACAGTGCTCAAAACGCACATCCGGGAAATTCTTGGCAACCTTGATGGTCGGATTCATATAGCCAAAAGAAGTGGTAAAGATCAGATTGTGACCATCAACCGCGAGCTGTCGAATGACTCGCTCTGCATCCTGACCTTCTGGCACAAACTCGACAAATGTCGTTTGCACTTTATCACCAAATGCCTGTTCGACTGCCAGTCGTCCCTCATTGTGCTGATAAGTCCAGCCGTGGTCACCGACCGGTCCAATATATACAAAGCCAACCTTCAGTGGATCTTCCGCCAACACAGCTGTGGACCCGGCCACACAAAATAAAGCCGCAATGGCGGCAAACAAAACTTTTCGCATACTAACTTTCTCCTTTACACTTGATTCTCGTTAATCACTTATTACTCTACTGAGCCAAATTGTCGCATCTTGACCACAAATAAATCGCTATGTCATAGACTGCGACAGTCTAAAAAATTATTTTAACATCATTGACGCGAATCAACGCAATTCGGTTGCATCAACACAAATGAGCCAAAAAAACTTTTCCGAATTCTCGTCAACTCAAGAGTGCGGGTGGAAAATCTGTCCCAGACAGCCCGGCGCGCTCAGTTTGACGCGGGCAGCATTGCGTGAAATCAATACCAGCACAAGTATCGTAACCAGGTAAGGCAACATCGACAGAATCTGAGCCGGCAGCTGTACGCCCAACCCCTGTAGGTGCAGCTGCAGAATTGTCACCGAACCAAACAGATAAGCACCAATCAGAACACGACCGGGTTTCCAGGTCGCGAAAACCACCAGTGCCAGTGCAATCCAGCCTCTGCCGGCGGTCATTTGTTCCACCCACATCGGCGTATAGGAAAGCGACAGAAACGCACCGCCGAGCCCTGCCATCGCACCGCCAAACATAACAGCAAGAAAGCGAATCTTGATGACCGAATAACCAATTGAATGCGCTGCATCATGGGACTCCCCAACCGCTCGCAAAATCAGTCCCGAACGGGTGCGAAACAAAAACCAGTGCACCACAACAATCATCAGGACCGAAAAATAGATCAGAAAATCCTGACCAAAAATCAATGGACCGAGAATTGGAATGTCGCCGAGCAGGGGTAGATCCAGCGCCGGCAGTTTATCGATCGGTAAACCGATGAACGGGATGCCGAGCAAGGAACTGACACCAATGCCGAATAAGGTTAACGCAAGCCCCGACGCGACCTGGTTGGCGAGGAAAAACAGCGTCAGCACACCAAACAACATGGACATGATCACGCCTGCTGCTGCCCCCGCTACAATACCGAGTGCCCAACTGCCAGTTGTGAGCATTACGATAAATGCTGACACAGCTCCGACCAGCATCATACCCTCAACGCCGAGATTCAGCACGCCGGAACGCTCAACCACCAACTCACCGGTGGCAGCCAGCAAAAGCGGCGTCGCCGCGCTGATCACAGTCAGCAACACCAGTTCAATTGTCGTAATAGCTGCCATTATGCTGAGCTCGCAGAACTTTTAGTGCCCGGACGCCTGAATTCGACCCGGTAATTAATCAATACGTCACACGACAACAGGAAAAACAGCAGCATTCCCTGGAATACTCCTGCAATACCCAGTGGCAAACCGAGCTTGATCTGGACAAATTCTCCGCCCAGATAAGAAAGCGCTAATACCAGACTTGCGAACAGGATACCGAGCGGATGCAAACGGCCCAAAAATGCAACAATAATCGCGGCAAATCCATAGCCGGGGGAGATGAGCGGTTGTACCTGCCCTATTGGACCGGCAACTTCAATAATACCAGCTAACCCGGCGAGCCCGCCAGCACCCAAAAGGACATACCAAACCATTCGATCTGACCGAACTCCTGTATAGCGCGCGGCGTGCGGCGCAAGCCCCGAGACTCGCACCTGAAAACCAGCCAGGGTTCTGGAAAAAAGCACCCACCCTGTTGCCACAACCAGTAAGGCAAAAATCGCACCAAAATGCAGCCGGGTACCCGGCACAATAATCGGCAAAGTCGCAACATCCTGAAAAATGACGCTCTCCGGAAAGTTATATCCCGCGGGATCTTTCCACGGCCCGTGCACCAGCGTACTCAATATCAGGATCGCCACATAAACCAGCAGCAGACTGGTCAGAATTTCGTTGGTGTTAAAGCGGGTTTTCAAAAAGGCCGGAATGGATGCCCAGGCCATACCGCCTGCTACACCCAGAATAAGCATCGCTGGCAGCATCAGTACATTGTCTGATTCAGGAAAATAAATGACCAGTGCGCTGCCGGTCAGCGCGCCGATAGTAAATTGTCCCTCTGCACCGATGTTCCAGACGTTCGCCCTGAACCCCATCGCCAAACCGACTGCAATGATTGCAAGTGGTGTGGCCTTGATAAAAAGTTCACTAAGCCCGTATAAATCGCTGATAGGGCTAATAAAGAACGCGTAGAGACTCTCAAGGGGCGGGTACCCCAGCAAAGAAAACATAACGGTGCCGGAAAGGAGGCTCAAAACCAAAGCCATGACCGGAGTCATCCAGGTCATCACCTTTGAGTGAGTCTGTCTCGGTACCAGCTTAATGCGCATTTGCCACACCCTTTGCCGATTCGAGCTCGGCACCACCCATCAGGAGTCCGATTTTCTCAGCCGAAAGGTCTGCGACCTGATGGGGTTCAGACAGCTTGCCGGCAAACATGACCGCAACCCGGTTACACAACTCCAGCAACTCATCGAGATCCTGCGAAATCACCAGTACCGCGGTACCGCGGGCCGCCAAATCCAGCAGCGCTTTGTGTATGGCCAACTGGGAGCCCGCATCTACACCCCATGTGGGTTGGGATGCCAACATGACCAGCGGCTCCTGCAATATTTCGCGGCCAATCAGGAATTTTTGCAGATTGCCGCCTGAAAGGCTGCCAGCGTCGACCTGTATGCCCGCATGCCTGACGTCATAATCGTCACAGGTTTGCTGCGCAAACTTACGCGCATTGGCGTAGTTCATCCACAAACCCCGGGTTAGGTTAAAACGTCGATGGCCACCCAGAAATGCATTCTCGACCAGCGACATGCTGCCAACCGCACCGTGCCCAAGGCGCTCCTCGGGAACAATCGCGGCACCGAGTTGACGCCGCGCCCGCACCCCGCGGCGCCCGCAGGCGACACCGTCAATGCTGATCACTGAATCATCATCAGCCAGAATCTCACCAGAGAGCATTTCCATCAGCTCGGTCTGCCCGTTACCGGCAACCCCGGCAATACCAAAAATCTCTCCTTCGCACACGTCAAAACTGATATCGCTGAGCGAAATGCTGCGTTCTGTCTCCGCGTTGCGGCTGAGATTGCGAACCACAAGTTTTTCCGCTCCCGTCTGTTTTAGTTCATAGGCCGGCGGCTTCAAAGTCTTGCCAATCATCATCTCGGCCAAAGAGCGTGTATCTTCCTTTGTCGGATCGCATTGTGCAACAACTTTACCATGGCGCAAAATCGTCGCATGGTGACACAGACGGCGGATTTCCTCGAGCTTGTGACTGATATAAAGCACTGCACAACCCTGATCTGCCAATTTTCTTAAGACCTCGAACAGGTTGTCTGCTTCCTGCGGGGTAAGCACCGAAGTCGGCTCGTCCATAATCAGCAGTTTTGGTGACTGCAGCAGGCAGCGAACGATTTCAACTCTTTGCCGTTCGCCAACCGACAGGGAAAATACATCGCGTTCCGGATCAAGACCCAAACCGTAGGTAGTCGATATTTCAATAATGTCTTCAGATAGTTCATCGCCGGTTTTACCGGCCGCGATCGCCAGTTCAATATTCTCCCGCACTGACAGTGCATCAAACAGGGAAAAATGCTGAAATACCATTCCGATGCCAATCTGCCGGGCATGCGCCGGACTCGAAACCTTGACCGCCTCGCCCAGCCACGACATGTCACCGGCATCGGCTGAATAATAGCCATAAATTATTTTGACCAGCGTGCTCTTGCCTGCGCCATTTTCACCAAGCAAGGCATGTATTTCACCTTCCGCGATCGAAAGATCAATTGTGTCGTTCGCCACCACACCAGGGAAGGCCTTGGTCACACCCTTAAGTTCAAGCAATGGTGTACTCATGAACGAAGCTCAGCTCTAAGTCGTGATTCACGAGCAACGGATCTCGATACCTGATTGCGCACTTCCATGAGCTGCGCGGCGCTCGAAAGCGCAATCACCGCGGGTCGTTTGCCGCGTATGCTGGCAAGCCCAATTGGACAAACCAAACGTTGCAGGGTAAATGAGTCTACGCCGTCTTTTTGCAAGCGCTGCTCAAAACGCTGCTTTTTGGTTTCAGAGCCGATCAGGCCAAGCCAACCAAAACTGCGTTGCTTGAGAATCCGTAAACACAGATCATAATCAAGTCCGTGGCTGTGGGTCATCACCACAAAGAAAGCACCTTCCGGCTGCTTGTCAACCACCTCCAACGGGTCCTCGACGGCAAATATTTGAACGTCGTTCGGAACTTGCGGCGGAAACATGTCTGCTCGCTGATCAACCCAATCGATCTGAAACGGCAAGTCCTGCAGCGCCTTGACCAGTGCCTTACCGACATGCCCTGCACCGAAAAGCACTAATTTGGTCGGATATTCATCCAAATGCGTGATAAACCAAAGACCTGATTCGTCTGCAATCAGCGCGCTGGAGCTGTCACCGCTACAAGTCAGTTGGCGTGCTGAATCCCAGACTGCGTCAGGTATTTCCGGTAAGTCCCGACGATGTGAGACGACGCGCGCTGGGTGCTGATCAGCGAGGCGGGAAACCAAAAAGCGCGGGCGGCGAACATATTCAGTGGCTAGATCATTCACTAACTGCCTGGACTCGGCGCCACAAAACACTTCGTACATCAGTTGGACTGCGCCGCCGCAGCACTGCTTCAGCGTCACCCCCAGCCCGATAAATTCAGTTTTGCGAACACTGGCAGAAGCGTTCGAGAGCAGTTGCCGAGCGCGTTCGATCGCCTGGTACTCAAGATCACCGCCGCCGATGCTGCCACGCATGGAACTTGCAGAAACGACCATTCGTGCACCGACTTCTCGCGGTGCTGAGCCGCTGATTTCAATGACGGTTACGACCACGAATCGGTCGAGGTCATGCACCAACTCAAGCAGATCCTTACGAAAACCCATATGTTTATGCACCTCTCAAGCGCATTGATTCGATCGCCATCAGGACGCGTTCCGGTGTCGCGGGAGCGTCGATCACAGGCAATTGCCGGTAATCTGAAACGCTCGATATCGCATCGCTTATCGCACTGAATACAGAAATACACAGCATTAGCGGCGGCTCCCCGATTGCCTTGGATCGGTAGATCGTTTTTTCCACGTTCCGGCCGCGCTGCCAGATTTCCACATTAAACGCCTCAGGGACATCACCGCTTGCAGGTATTTTATAGGTAGATGGCGCATGAGTTCTAAGTGCTCCCCGGTCGTCCCACCACAACTCTTCACTGGTCAGCCAACCAGCGCCCTGCACAAAGCCGCCCTCGATCTGGCCAAGATCAACTGCCGGATTGAGCGACTGGCCGGCATCGTGGAGAATATCAATCCGGGTCATCCGATATTCCCCGGTCAGGCAGTCGAGTGCCACTTCACTGACCGCAGCACCGTAGCCAAAATAATAGAACGGATGGCCAGTCATGTTTTGCCGGTCCCAGTTGATTTTTGGAGTTTTGTAATGTCCGGTCGCAGAAAGTGGCACGCGTGCGCGGTGCGCCATACCAACCAGCTCTTGAAAGGATACCTGTGATCGACCGGCAATGACTGATTCTTTGTGAAACAGCACCTCGCGCTGATTGACCCCGAATGACCGGGCAGCCACTTCAGCCAGTCGGTTCTTGATCGTACGCGCGGCAGCCTTGGCAGCCATGCCATTGACATCGGAACCCGATGAAGCCGCGGTTGCAGATGTGTTCGGCACCCTTGAGGTATTGGTTTCGGTAATCTTGACCCGTTCCAGCGGAACTGAAAACTCATCGGCCACCACCTGCGCGACCTTGATGAACAGGCCCTGACCCATCTCCGTGCCACCATGATTGAGATGAATGCTGCCATCGGTGTAAACATGCACAAGCGCACTTGCCTGATTTAAGTGTGTCATGGTGAATGAAATTCCGAACTTGACTGGTGTCAGCGAAATCCCCCGCAAAATGGTTGAATCGGATTTATTCATTCGCCTGATGCGCTGACGTCGGGTACGGTAATCGGAAGACTCCACCAGCTCTTGAGTCAACTCGTGGAGGATAAAATCAGTAATTTTCATCCCGTAAGGCGCAATATTGCGAGTCCGCTTGCCATAGTAGTTGCGGCGCCGCACCGCAAGCGGGTCTTTTTGCAGGTGGCAGGCAATCTCATCCATGATGCGCTCGATACAGAACATGCCCTGTGGCCCGCCAAAACCCCGAAACGCAGTATTCGAAACTGTATTTGTACGGCAAAGCTTCGTAGTAGCCGTCACATTGTCCAGGTAATAGGCGTTGTCTATGTGCAACAGCGCCCGATCATTGATCGGCATCGATAAATCTGCTGAATACCCGCATCTTGATGCCATCTCAACCGCCAGCCCGGAAATTCGGCCATCGTGACCAAAACCAACCCGGTAGTTGAACAGAAAATCATGTCGTTTACCGGTGGCCAGCATGTCAATGTCGCGATCCAGTCTGAGTTTTGCCGGCCGAGCAGTTCTATCTGCAACAATCGCTGCAATACAGGCCCACTGCGCCGCCTGGGTTTCCTTACCACCAAATGCGCCACCCATTCGGCGCACCTCGACTGTGATTGAGTTAAGTGGTCTGTCAAGCACCTTCGCAACCAGCATCTGTACTTCTGAGGGATGCTGAGTTGAGGAGTAAACGACCATATCGCCACCTTCTTGCGGCACCGCCATGGCAGCCTGACCCTCAAGATAAAAATGGTCCTGTCCGCCGCAGCGAATGGTTCCCTCGATCTGGTGCGGGGAGTCCTCGATAGCCTGTTCAGGATCACCCCTGCTTATGGTGGAAGATGGCAATACATACGATTCCTGAGCCAGTGCCTGCTCAATGGTGAGAATCGGCTGTTCAATTTCGTATTCGATCGCGGCTGCCCGGCAGGCAAGTCTGGCCTGCAGTTCTGATTCGGCAGCAGCTGCAAACAACACCTGCCCCGCAAAATGAACTCTGCCCTCAGCGAAGACCGGATCATCACCAATTGTCGGGCTGCAGTCATTGTGGCCAGGAACTGAATTTGCGTCAACAACTGCAACAACGCCCGGTTGGTGCATAACCGCTTCAGTATCCATGGCCGTAATTGTGGCAGCCGCGTGCGGACTTAGCGCGGGCCAGATGTGCAATAACTCCCGTGGTTCCGGAATATCGTCAATATAGACCGCGTCACCAGATACATGCCGTGCGGCACTGTCATGTGCAATCGGCTGATGCACAATGGCCGGCGTCAGTGTGTCCTTTTTTCGATCAAGCATATTGCACTTCCCAGACACTCGGGATTTGTTTGCCGGTCAAATCGTTCGCAAAACGCTCAAGCAGGTTGCCGGCAACCACTGTGCGGTATTCGGCACTGCCTCTGAAATCTGAAATCGGTGCGAAATCCTCCCGCAGTGCGAGCTTCGCCTGCTCGATTGAATCATCCGTCAGTCCAGCTCCAGCCAGCACTTGTTCACAGCGACTCGCCCGCCGCGGTATCGCAGCCATGCCGCCGTAACACACTCGCACTGTGTGTAGCGCACCTGAGTCCTGTACAACAGAATACGCACCGCAAACAGCCGAAATATCCTGATGAAATCGTTTTGAGACTTTGTAGATTCTAAATTCCTGACCCGCTACAGGCAGTGGTATATCAATGCGCTCGAGGAATTCGCCGGGCGCGATATCCTGTTGACCATAGTCAATGAAAAAATCCTCGGCCGACACAGTACGGGATGCATTTGCGCGGCTGATCTTTAGCTCTGCGTTCAGCGCAACGAGCGCAGGCAGACTGTCACCGATTGGTGAGCCGTTTGCCACATTTCCGCCAATTGTAGCGAGATTACGCACCTGTACCGAGCCATAGCGCCGGAACAATTCCTCCAGCGACGGGTAATACTCACTCAAGGTTTCCATAGCCTCGGCAACCGTCGCCGCAGCACCAATCTCGATTGCACGATCGGTGATGGTGATTTGGCGCATTTTCTTAACGGCGCCCGTGTACACCAGTGCTCGAAGCTCGCGCCGCTCCTTGGTTACCCAAAGACCGACGTCTGTCGCCCCCGCAACGATACAGCTTGCAGGGTTTTCCTGCAATATTCGCCCAAGTTCCGGCAAGGTTTGCGGCGCGTGATAACTCCCGCCTGTGTGCTGCAGATGAAGCGATGCATTGTCCGGCTGTTCGTTCCCGCGCTCCGGCGCATGCAATTGAGACAGAGCAACAAGCGTGCTTTGTTCGTTGGCACTGAATTCATCATCCACCGGCATATGCAGCAGCTGCTTTGCCGCACGTACGATCGGCGCGTAGCCTGTACATCGACAAAGGTTACCGGCCAGGGCATCGTCAATTGCCGTCCGACTTGTATCACACCGGTTGTGATACATTGCAAACAGAGACATCACAAATCCTGGCGTACAAAATCCACACTGCGAACCATGCTGATCGACCATCAACTGCTGGGCCGGGTGCAGTCTACCGCTTTTGTGATTTTTCAGATGTTCAACTGTGATCAACTGTTTGCCGTGCAGGAAAGGAACAAACATGATGCACGCATTACAGGCTTTGTAGTCAAGCGAACCGTCTTTGCATTCTGCGATAGCAACAGTACAAGCACCGCAGTCGCCCTCTGCACAACCCTCCTTGGTACCGGTCATCCGTTCGATCTGACGAAGGTACTCCAGCACCGTCATGGTCGGGGAAATGTCGGCGATCTCCCTTGGCTGGTTACCCAGCAAAAATCGTACCGCGCTTTGTCCCGGCATCAACTGCCCCGATAGGTTGAATAGCCATAGCGGGAAAGCAACAGCGGCACATGATAGTGCTGCTCGGGGTCAGCAATCCCGAATCGAATCACGACCTGATCCAGAAATTTCGGCTCCGGCTGAGCGTCGCCCAGCGCGTCAAAGTAAGCACCGGCGTGAAACACAATTTCATAACTGCCTTGCTGAAAGGCGTCACCTTCCAGAAGCGGCTCATCACAGCGGCCGTCATGGTTGGTTTGATTCGACGCAACAAGTCTGCGTGAGGCCGGGTTATCAGCATCCAGTCGGTAAAGCTGAATGTCAATTTCCCGCCCTGGACAGCCGTTGACGAGATCAAGTACGTGGGTGGTCAGTTTGCTCAATTGTTTTCCCTGGAGTGTGCAGCATACCAGCTGGCGATTTTTGTGCGTTCCTCTTCAGTCATTTTCGACAAATTACCGATCGGCATGGACCGGGTTGCAACAGTCGCACTAAAAATTCGTGCCGCGAGATCATTGATTTCTACATCAGTATCCATCACAATGCCACCTGGCGCAATCTGAAAGCCCGGAAATACCGGTGCTGCAGAATGACAGACTGTACATCGCTCATGAATAATATTGCGCACGGTATCGATTGAAGCTGATTGTATCGTATCCGACTCAAAAGCCGACTTTGGCAAGGTCATTGCCGCAATGGCAACCGTAATCAGTGCGCCGGCCACCAGCAGCCACCACTTGGTGCCAGGCAAGTGTCGCACGTTGAAATAATGTCGAATCAGAATTCCGACCACTGCCAGCCCAATCAGGATTAACCAGTTCCACTCACCGCTGAATGTCGACGGGTAGTGACCGCTGATCATGATGAACAGCACCGGCAAAGTGAGGTAGTTGTTGTGGCGCGAGCGTGTCAGCGCAGCCCGGCCGAGTTGGCCATCCGGCTCACCGCCGCTTTGCATTGCCGAGACTAAAGATTTTTGCGACGGTATGATAACCGCCATCACATTCAGCACCATCACCGTGCCGATCGCCGCGCCGACATGTATAAATGCGCCGCGCCCGCCGAACGTGTTACACAGAATGTATGACAGCACACAGAAGTAGATGAAGATGATAAGGGACAGAAGCGGGGCATTGCGAGCAAGTGGCGAGCGGCAAACGAGATCGTACACGAGCCATGATACGGCCAGCGATGCAACACCAATGCCGGTGCCCTGCCACGCCGAGAGCTCAGCGACAGACTGATCGAGCAGGAAGACGTTTGCATTCAGGTAAAACGTCACAACCAGCAGTGCCAGCCCGGTAAACCAGGTAAAGTAGGCTTCCCACTTGAACCAGTGCAGCTCAGGCGGCAGTTTGGCGGGCGCTACCTCGTACTTTTGCACGTGATAGAATCCACCGCCATGGATGGCCCAAAGATCACCTTCAAGTTCACGATTTTCGTGATTGCGCCGTTCCAGGCGATTCTCCAGCCAGTTGAAATAAAACGACGCGCCGATCCACGCGATTCCAACCGTCAGGTGTCCCCAGCGCAGGGACAATTCTAACCATTCAAAAACGTGGGTTCCAAGCATAGAAGTGGTAGGCCAATATCCTATCGTCAATATCTGAAGCGACATCCTTTTCGCTGTTTGCGGACTAGTCTAGATCGAATAAGACTTCGTGAATTATACAAAGTTGAATTCAGTTAGAACCAAATCAACGATAAAACGACGCGACCAACTCGACCTGCCAAAACATTTATATTACATATTAGACGATTGTCTAATATAATATAGACGATATTCTAATAAGTATTAGACGATCATAATATAAGTATTCAGTCTCATAACTGCGGGAACAAACCTTGGCAATATCGTATACCCGACACGCTGAATTCATGATTCTGGAAGCTTTGCGAGATACACCAGTCGTGTTTATCGCAGGTCCTCGTCAAGTTGGCAAAACCACAATTGCAAAGCAGTTGATGGCAAAAGGAAAAACCGACAAGTGGACTTACTTTACACTTGACGATCGAGCACAACTTGAAATTGCCAGCAGTGACCCCATCGGATTTATTCGCAACCTTCCCGCTACCCGAATCGTCATTGATGAGGTACAAAGGTTGCCGGAACTGTTTGTGGCAATCAAGCAGGCAGTCGATGAGCAACGGCAAAATGGTCGCTTTCTTTTGACGGGTTCCGCAAATTCGATGTTGTTACCCAAATTGTCCGACGCGTTGACCGGGCGTATGGAAACGGTGCCGCTTATGGCTTTATCGGAGTGCGAAATTCTCGACAGAAAACCCACTTTTCTGAACAAGCTGCTCAATCTTGAACCACTGGCGGCCCATGACGTTCGTATACGCGACCATATCGTCGAGCGTTTGGTGACAGGCTGTTTTCCGGTACCATTGCTGCGCACCGGCGAACGGCGACGTCAGGCGTGGTATCGGCAATATGTCGATATGATGATTCAACGCGACATACTCGATATGTCAAATATCGACTATCCTGAACTGATGAACAAGTTGTTGAAAGCGCTTGCTATTTGTTCCGGCCAGCTATTGAATCTCAGTGAACTTGGAAACCGACTTGATATAAACCTCAATACAGTAAAAAAATATATTGGATTGCTGGAGCAGCTATATCTGGTCGAACGAATTCCAGCGTGGCATGACAATGCGTACAAGCGACTGGTAAAAACTCCGAAGGTGAATTTGATTGATACCGGCCTGATTTGCGCAATTCGCAGCTTGAACCGAAACAAGCTGATATTGAACCCGGGCCAAATTGGCAATATATTGGAATCTTTCGTTTGCAATGAATTGCGCAAACAGACCGTTTGGTTAGACGAAAAGGTGAATTTTTTTCACTACAGAGACAAAGACAAGGTTGAAATCGATCTCATCATCGAAAATTCACTTGGTGATTGTTT
>JAJDZL010000009.1 GCA_022824665.1 Gammaproteobacteria bacterium
TTGTTGGGCAATGGAAGCATCTTATGAAACAGTACCTTGACAATCAGAACTGTCCGAAACGTGCAAATTTCGAGACCATGGAAAAGGCGTTAGCCTGGCGAGACCCAAAACGAACGACAAAGCAAATCCGGGACAGATTTATTGAGTTGATCGAAAGCGGACAGCAGGTTAACTGTGTCTGGAGTAACACAAAGTTGATGAGGAACAACTTTAATGTTGACCACTGCTTCCCCTATTCAGCATGGCCCTGTGGAGATATGTGGAATCTCTTACCGGCTTCACAAAATGTCAATCAGAAACAGAAGCGGGACAAATTGCCATCAGTGCCGAAGTTGGAAAAATCAGAATCTGCCATATTGGAATGGTGGCAAAAGGCGTACATTGAAAAGTCAGGAAGTACCAAACAGGAATTTTTCAATCAAGCAAGAGCCAGTCTCAGAGTCAGTGTCGATTCACATTCTGGTCCTTCACTTGATGATATTTTTGAGTCCCTGGTTGTGCAACAGCACAAACTCAGGGTTTACCAGCAGATTCCGCAATGGTAGGATCGAAATGACCCGGAAATGAGGCCTTTTCGAAGGTTGTAATGTATTGAATGTTTCGCGCGAAAGCCGAGACTTGAAAAAACGCTTACCCCAAAATATCGCCCCATATTGGCCTTTTGTTGCACTTTGAGGCCGAAATCCCGCATTTCTACCCCACTGCCTGGGTGTTGCCTATGCAACGCTATGGAGTCCTGGAATAATCCAAGATATTGCCGTCTTTCATTATGATTTTATTGATTATTGGTGCCATAGTCCAGTCTCTATGAAGAACAATTGCAACCATCATAAAACCACAAAATTCCACAGGCTGAACCATGGCAACAACCATCAACTGTGACTTATTTTGGACCCACTACCTCAATTGTTCTGAGCTGCAGCGGCTCGAGGGAATCTTCAACCAGATCGATCTTTCGCCACTCGTTGAAGCCATTTTCAGGGAACGTAATTTCAGCGGCCGTTGCGACTGGCCAGTAGCCGCAATGCTGCGCGCGCTGATCGCCATGGGTGTCCTGCAGCATCGCAGCACTGAATCATTGCGGCGCGAACTGATGCACAATCCCACCTTGATGATCACACTGGGATTTGAATTGAAAGCCGACCTCGACGGCTGTGACCACCTCAATCAGTTTTTGCCCTGGGGCTTAAGGTAACGATCTCAATGGTTGTGATGCTGGCGGTGGCGAATTTTGCCATACAGCTGAACAAACCCGATGAGGTTCGCTCGCTGGTCTTGTCTTTGGCAGCCGGAACAGGGCGTTTTTTGTCAAATACCGAACACTCGACAGGTCGAAGGATTTAACGCGGCTGAATTTCGGGGTTGCCTTACAACAAAGCTGATTTTTTTTAGCTGATGATGCTCAATGGGCTCAATTCACCGACAGGTAGACTGAATTCCGGGATAATTGACTCCATCACAGATGAAACTCCGCGGTGCGGAGCGTGAAACTGCCGGATTTTGAATGAATCGAGATTTAAGATAACATTACAATTAAATTCAGACATTTAAATTTCAAACAACGATCAGGTTAGTGTGATGTTAATAAATTCAAAAATCACGGCAGCGGTCTGTGCGTGTTTGGTGTCGCTGATGAGCAGCGGATATACGTATGCTACGAGTTGCGATCAAGTTGAACTGGGTAATTCCAATTGTGCCGAAGGTGTTTACTATAACGATACTAAATCGGTAGGAGGAACATTGCAACACTCGGCCAGGGTTTACATTAGACATCTTTGTCCAGAATTAAAAAAGAAAATCAGTATCCGTGTCTATTTTCAGAATAATACGACACAACAGCTAGTGGCAACTGAAGACTCAACAAGGTCATCAAAAACCTACAAGGGACGAGGAAAAAGTACAGGTTTACGCTGCTGTTCAAACTTGGGAATGTGCAACAAAAGCGACGTCATTAACGATGAAGGCTGTAAGGCACAGTACGAAACGAGCGCGGCAAGCAATTCGTGCACCAATGCAACTGTCACTTTTTGGTCAGGCACATCTTGCAAAATTAATAACCAGTGTAAACAAGATGATGGCACTTGGAGTCGCTACCAAAATGCGTACATTGAGTATTTGGAAGTGCCAGATTTACGTAATTGTGACGGCTATATGACCACGAATACGAATTGCTATAGAGGCAGCACTGGGTTTTAACTCAAATTTCAGAGCATGATTCTGGATACCGATACCAGTTCATTAAAGCGGGACTGGGCTGATAAAAACGACAAGGACGTCACAAGTACCAAGACCTGATTCGGCTAAAAATTGCACGTCCATGGGGATGTGAAATAAGAGCTGCCAATCTGCTTCAGTTTGGCTACCGCGCGCGAGTCTGAATACGGCCACTGTTAAATGCCAATTGCACAGCATGAAAAGCTTTGGTTCTTTGATCGGTGCGAGAGTTTTGTTGCCGACCGCGGTCTTGACAGCAACAAGATCCGCAAGCGGCTGTTTGACAATGATCCCGTGTTATAAAATCTTGACCAGCGATAATGTCTCCAACGCAAAACCCTCGAAATTGCGCACAATTGATTTTTGCTGGTTAGAATGGCAGAATAAGGTTCATGGCCTTTTTGGCTAAATTGACAAACGAAATTTATTGGATGATTTACTGTCCATAGTACAGTGTGAAGAGAGATTCAGATGACGCATTCAACTTTAATATTGCGATTGCCACAGCGATGGAAAATCGTTGCAGCTTTGTCCGCCGCCCTTTGGTGTGCAGCGGTTACCGCAGACGAAATGAACACAATCGAATTAGTGACCACCTACAAGCGTGATTATGTCACGATCGAACACGCGGGTCAGGAGGTCACCGGGGGCTCGCTACGCGGGACGACTACCGTGACTCGGAGCGATGTTAGTCCGTTTGTGGAAGGCGAAAGCAGTCTCATAACGTGCATCTTCTATGGGACCGCAACAGACACGGGTATCGACCTTGAAGCACCTTGCACGAATACGGACACCTCGGGTGACAAGTGGTTCTGGCTGGCAAAGAGGAGCGCCGGGGATACACAAGTGGGTGGCGAGGGGCGCCGGGAACTGCTCGGTGGTACAGGCAAGTACAAAGGTGTGAGCGGTTCGTGCACCTATTCCACCCACTATATGGCAGATAACTGGATTGTTTCGCGAAGCCGTTGCAAATGGAGCATACGGTGATCCAAGGGTTATATTGCAGGATTTTTGCCGGTTAGATTGACACAAAAAGGTTGATGGCCTTTTTGATTAAATTGACAAACGAAATTTATTGGATAATTCGCTGTCTATAATGCAGTGCGACGAGAGATTCAGATGACGCTTTCAACTTTAAAATTGCGATTGCCACAGCGATGGAAAATCGTTGCAGCTTTGTCCGCCGCCCTTTGGTGTGCGGCAGCTACCGCAGATGAAATGGGCACGACCGAACTGTTGACCACCTACAAGTACGACTATGTCACGATCGAACATGCGGGTCATGAGATCACCGGGGGCTCGTTACGCGGGACGACTACTGTGACTCGGAGCGATGTTGGTCCGTTTGTGGAAGGCGAAAGCAGTCTCATAGCGTGCATCATCTATGCATCCAAAACTGACACAGGTCTTGACCTTGAGGCACCTTGCACGAATACAGACACCTCGGGTGACAAGTGGTTCTGGCTGGCAAAGAGGAGTGCCGGGGATATACAAGTGGGCGGCGAGGGGCGCTGGGAAGTGCCGGGTGGTACAGGTAAATATAAAGGTTTGAGCGGCGCGTGCACCTATTCCACCCGTTATATGGAAGATAACTGGATTGTTACGCGCACTCGTTGCAAATGGAGCATACAGTGATCCGAGGGCTCTATTGCACGAGTCCATGCGGTAATTCACTCTAAGTGAATCGCTTAATTCGCCAGCGCGTGAAAACTAACTGGCGCTGAATAGCCCATTGGCTGACGCTGTGATGTAGTTGTTCGAGATGCGGTAATCCCGATCTGAAGTGCAATACTTGTCAGACACAGAACCTGACGCATCGCCCGAACAGCCAAAATTGAATTCGATTCACTTCATGGATGAATGACAGCGACTAAAAAGATTTCTTTTCTTCGCTTTGTTTAGGTAAAATTTTGACTTGCTTCTTTCTTTCGGGTTTATCTCAGGCAAATAATTGACCCGGACCGTCAATGAAAGAAAGTATCTCGAAATAAAAAATTTTGATATTTTTTGAATTACCATTATCAATACGATTAAAATAATTGCTCCTACCAGTTTGAATAAAGCTGTGCTGGCATTTTTTCAGCACACCTGCTAACAGTGAGTTATGTCAGAATCAATTACATACGTAAGCGACGATAGTTTTCAGAACGAGGTTTTGAATTCGTCTATGCCGGTCATCGTTGACTTCTGGGCCGAATGGTGTGGTCCGTGCAAGATGATTGCTCCGATTCTGGAAGAAGTAGCCGTTGAATACGCGGGCAAACTGAAAGTTGCAAAAGTGAATATTGATGAAAATCCGCAGATACCGACAAACTACAGTATTCGCGGAATTCCAACCCTGATGATTTTCAAAAACGGCGTGGTCGAAGGAACCAAGGTTGGCGCTGTTTCTAAATCACAGTTAACCGCTTTCATTGATGAGACTGTTTAGCTCATTTATTTCGGAGACGATAACTTTTTTGAACACCAGTTCGGTGTAATTTTTTACTTCCTGCCACATCAAAACCATTCTTTCTTTTCTTGTTGACAGTGCCTGCGTCATGCGGCCCTGTTACATCCATAACCGAGACCAAATTTTATGGGAATTAGTCTAACTGAGTTAAAAGCAAAATCACCAACCGAACTGGTTGATATTGCGCGAACATCAAAAATCAACGGCGCTTCCAGAATGCGCAAACAGGATCAGATTTTTGCCATTCTAAAAGCTGAAGCCCGAAATGGCGGCAGTATCACCGGAGAAGGTGTGATGGAGACCCTGCAGGATGGTTTTGGATTTCTGCGCTCTCCGATGGGATCTTATCTGGCCGGTCCCGATGATATCTACGTTTCACCGAGTCAAATCAGACGCTTTAATCTGCGCACCGGTGATACCGTTTCCGGTCTCATTCGCCCACCCAAAGACTCTGAGCGATACTTTGCATTGCTCAAGGTCGAACAAATCAACAACGAAGCACTCGACCGACTCAGGGACAAGGTACTGTTTGAGAATTTGACGCCGCTGCATCCAGACGAACGCATCCGGCTCGAACGGGGCAATGGCAGCTCGGAAGACTTGACCGCCAGGATTATCGACCTGGTGGCGCCGATCGGTAAAGGCCAGCGAGGTCTGATTGTGTCATCGCCAAAGACTGGAAAAACAGTCATGCTGCAGCAGATGGCACACTCGATCGCAGCAAACAATCCTGAATGCGAGCTGATCGTACTGCTGATCGATGAACGGCCTGAAGAGGTTACAGAAATGCAGCGCTCGGTGCGCGGCGAGGTCGTCTCCTCGACATTCGATGAGCCGGCAACCCGGCACATTCAGGTGGCCGAGATGGTCATTGAAAAAGCCAAGCGACTGGTTGAACACAAACGCGATGTTGTCATCCTGCTTGACTCAATCACCCGCCTGGCCCGTGCTTACAATACTGTTGCACCGGCCTCCGGCAAGGTGCTCACCGGCGGAGTCGACTCCAACGCCCTGCAGCGCCCAAAACGCTTCTTTGGCGCAGCCCGCAACATTGAAGAAGGTGGCAGTATTACGATTCTCGCCACTGCCCTCATTGAAACCGGGTCAAAAATGGACGAGGTCATTTATGAGGAATTCAAAGGCACCGGCAATATGGAGATTCATCTGGACCGCAGGATCGCTGAAAAGCGCGTTTATCCGTCCATTATCATCTCACGATCCGGGACCCGGCGCGAGGACTTACTGACTGAACCGACAGAGCTGAAAATGATCTGGGCACTCAGGAAGCTGCTGCACTCTTCAGACGATCTTGAGTCAATCGAGCTGCTTTCCGAACGCCTCAAGGCGACAAAAACCAACGCCGATTTCTTTGAATCCATGAAACGGATTTCCTGATTCGGACACGATTGCGTATTCATTCACGGCAAAGGCCTGAATCCGAGTTGGCAATTTCGCCCGTTTTACCGTATCATTCGTGCGCTTGGCAACCTTTACCACGAACAACATCCCTGAACTGCTTAAGTTCACTGAGTCATGAAACAAAACATACATCCAAATTACTCGACGATTAAAGTCAGTTGCGCTTGCGGGAACAGTTTCGAGACGCGCTCAACTCTGAAAGAAGATCTCAGCATTGAAATTTGTTCGGTCTGCCATCCTTTTTACACTGGCAAACAGAAAATCGTTGATACCGCGGGTCGCGTAGGAAGATTCAAACAAAAGTACGGCATGTAGTACCCGCCGTCCCGAACGCATAGGACAACGCGCGCTGCACTTCGCCACATCTGCTGCGAATTTCCCTCAAGGGGCTGAAGTGATGTCCGGCACCCCGTCGAATACGATCCGAGCCTGTGTGGACTGGGCGACTTTGCAGTTTGAAAATTCAAACGTGTATTTTGGGCACGGCTGCGACAATCCGCGCGACGAAGCGATCTGGGCAACGATGCATGTTGCCGGGCTGATGGACCGCGAGTATGAACAGGTTGCTGACCTGTCGCTTGATGGTAAGCTGCGCGCCAGCGTCGCGCAGCTGATCAGGCAGAGGATCGAAAGCCGCAAGCCACTTGCCTATCTCATCGGTGAAGCCTGGTTTGCCGGGCACCCCTTTTTTATTGATGAGCGCGCGATTGTGCCCCGGTCACACTTTAGCGACCTGATTCAAGACGGATTCGGACCGTGGATTTCGCCGCATCAGCTACACCGTGCACTCGACCTTTGCTGCGGCAGCGGGTGCATTGCACTCGCCCTGGCTCTGGCTTTTCCGCAACTTCAGGTTGACGCTGCTGACATCGACAGCGCGGCACTGCAAGTCGCCGAGGTGAATATTGAACGTTACCGGTTGAATGGACGCATCAACGTCATTCAAAGCGACCTCTTTGCAGGTTTAGCGAAAGAAAAATACGATCTGATCATTTGCAATCCACCTTACATTGCAATGTCGCTGATTGATCAATTACCGGATGAATACCTGCACGAACCACGCCATGCCTTTGCTGGCGGTAGCGACGGACTGAAGTTTGTCAGGCAGATACTCGCCCAGGCAGAACGCTATCTGACTGACAACGGCACGTTACTGATTGAACTTGGTGATAACGCTGATGCACTTGAGAACGCGTACCCGCACGTTCCGTTCCTGTGGCTGACCAGTCGCAGTGGTCAGTCGGTGGTCATGCTGCTGAGCAGGCAGGACCTTGAAACCCATCGCGACCAACTCAACTGAACCACAGTCAGTCAGGTTTGTTCAGATCTCGAGCATATCGAAATCGTCCTTAGTCGCAAAACAGTCCGGACACTGCCAGGTTTCGGGTACGTCCTCCCAGCGCGTGCCAGGCGCAATGCCTTCTTCCGGCAAACCAAACTCCTCCTCATAAATGAAGCCGCAGACCACACACATGTAGGCTTTAAATTCCACAGCGATTCGCGACGATCCGGCCAATAGACGAAAGGATTGAGTTCACAGCACAGTATAGATGCAAGCCCGGCGATGGCCTGTATCTCAGTCTTTATCAGACTTTGGCTGAAAACCGTATAGTTTCAGCATCTCGTTTTGCATTTCCGACCAGCGCTGCATATTCTGCTGAGTTAATTCACTCATAGAGGTCATGGAGCCGGCATTCAGCATATCCTTCCATTGCTCATGATAGGCCTGCTGCTGATTGGTAAGCATCTCGACTGTTTTGCCGAGGTAGTCAGTAAATACGCTCTGAAACGCTCCGCCGTAAAATCGAATCATCTGCGTCAGCAATTCCTTGGTGAACATCGGCTGACCACCTGACTCCTGTTCAGAAATAATCTGGATCAGAACCTGCCGGGTGATATCTTCGCCTGTCGCGACGTCGACAGCCTGGATCTCTGTACCGCTGATGATCAGTTGTCGAACTTCCGCCAAGGTAACGTAACGACTGTCGCCCGTATCATAAAGACGACGATTCGAATATTTTTTTATGACCCGAACTTCCATATTCTTCACACTGTATCAGTACATATGCTGACCGCCATTGATGTCAATGGTTGAGCCAGTTATAAAAGACGCGTTTTCATCAACCAGGAACAGCACACCTCTTGCGATGTCCTGTGCTCTGCCGAGTCGTCCGACCGGAATGGTGCCAATGATTTTTTCCAGTACTCTTTCGGGCACGGCACGGACCATGTCTGTATCAACATAACCCGGCGCAATCGCATTGACTGTGATACCCTTTCTCGCACCCTCTTTGGCCAGTGCCTTGGTGAATCCATGGATACCGGACTTGGCCGCCGAATAATTCACCTGTCCGTACTGACCGGCCTGCCCATTGACTGAACCAATGTTCACGATGCGACCGAATTCACGCTCGCGCATGCCATCGATTACCGCGCGGCACATATTGAAACATGATGACAGGTTGGTTTGCAGCACTGCGTTCCACTGCTCAAAGTCCATCGAGTGGATGGTTCTATCGCGCGTAATGCCTGCATTGTTGACGAGAATATCGACCACGCCAAGATCACTGGTAATTTGCTCGACACCCGCCTGACACTGCTCAAAATCACTGACGTCAAACGCATAAATCGGAATCCCGGTTCTGTCATGAAATTCCTTCGCACGTTCGTGGTTGCCGGCATAATTGGCTGCGACCCGAAAACCCGCATCTGACAGGGCAATTGAAATGGCTTCACCGATTCCGCGTGTTCCACCTGTGACGATTGCAACATGTGCATTCATTGTTTTGTTTCTCCTTGAAGGTGAATTTTGGGTAAATTATTTTACACAAGGTTTATTTCAATACTAAATTTTTTGCACTGCAGTAATTTTTCTGTGGAGTAATAACGAAATTACCAATATGGCAGCCAAAACGGCGTATTTTTCAAGCACGTAGCACTTGAACCGAACGCGAGGTCGTTATGCAATATATCCGGCGGCAAACTGCCAGCAAAAACGCTTCAATTGAACTTCGGAAGACTCGAAACAAGTGGTTGACTGCGACAGTCACTCAATCGTCTGCACAATGGAATTTTCAACCCCTCTTCCCTTTGGTGATTAAGCAGTGAGTTTGCTCGCTGCTTCCGGGCAGAGCTTTGCAAAATCACCAGTGAGAAGTTTCCAGATATTCGGATAATCACGATGTTCAGAAACAGATCTGCTGATTCCAAGTGGCGGGACATCATGGCAAAACGCCATCGAAAATCCCTTTCCCTGGTCAGTTTGTCGATCTGGCTACACGCCTCCATGGTAACTGCCATGTCGACACTGGTGCCCGACACCGTCAGGGAGATCGGTGGAATATCACTGGTCCCGTGGACCTTTGCCTTATATGACATCGGGTCCATATTGGTGGGTGCCGCCAGTGGGCTGATGGTTTTGCGCTATCGGCTGCGAAAGCCAATGGGCGTTGCAGCCCTCTTGTTTGGCGCGGGGAGCATCATCTGTGCACTGGCAACCATGATGCCGGTTGTGATGCTTGGCAGACTCTTGCAGGGACTTGGGGGAGGCGGGCTGATCGCCATTTCATTTATCGGAATTGGCTCCCTGTTTCCCGAACGTTTGATGCTAAGGGTCATGGGTGCTGTATCAGCGATCTGGGGAGCATCTGCGTTTCTTGGGCCATTGATCGGCGCCTTTTTCGCCCAGCAGCTTTCCTGGCGCGCGGCATTTTGGTTTTTCGCGATGATGTCGATCATGTTAGCGATTTGGATACTTCGGGGCATTACCCAGGCATCGGCACCGGACATTACCGAATTGAAAAAACAGTTCCCGGTTCGGCGCATGATGGTATTGTCGATCGGTGTTGTGCTGATTGCCTCTGGCGGAATTGATATTTCATTGGTCAAAACTCCGATATTCGTACTGTCAGGGATCGGCTTTTTTATCTGGTTTATTCGAATGGATGCCGTCAGTGAGCACAATCGGCTGTTACCCAGAAAACCGATCGGTTTCCAAAGCCAGGTCGGTGCGGGGTTAACCATGATCTTGTGCTTTACCATGGCCACCATGGTCGTAACCGTCTATGGGCCGCTGATTATCATTCAGCTGCATGAAGTGTCCATCATCGTGGCTGGATATATCGTGGCTTGTACGTCGGTGGGATGGAGTATCGGTGCTGTGCTTATCTCCGGCATACCTGCAACCCAGGATAAGCGTGCGATTGTCCTGGGGATGGCAATGCTGTCAGTGAGCATGATTGGATTCGTCTTTGTTATCACGGCAGGGCCGCTGTACCTGCTGGCAATCCTGGCACTTGTCGAAGGCGGCGGATTTGGTGTTGCCTGGGCGAGCATCCTGCGTCGTATGCTTTTGTTGATTGATCACGAAGATCGCGGCAGAGTTTCCGCCGCGATTCCAACCATCCAGCGACTGGGTTATGCAATTGGTGCTTCCTGGATCGGCATTGTGGCCAATGCAGCGGGTTTGGAGGTGGACATTGACAGGCAGACCATTGAAACGGTTGCGCGATGGGTTTTTATAGCCGGCCTGCCGTTGGCGTTTATCGGTTGCCTCGCAACATGGCGATTTGTTTGTCGCCGACCGGGTGAAGGTACGCAATCTACGAACGATTGAATTCACTGATCAAGTTGATCGTGACTCAAAAAATACGAGTTCTGCATCGCGCTTGGCGACCGGCGGCACTGATCACAAATCAATCTGAACGAGCCACACGCATGTCCAAAGCCAGATGACACGTCAACGGCACGAGCTGATTAACACCCAATGCGCAGCTTGGAGCCACACTTGAACATCTGCAGACTGTGCGCAGCAAAAACAAAGGCTAAAGCGCTCTGCCGCCGAGCCAATCGCCCTCAACAGCACTGCCGAGGATATGCTGAGCCATTGCCCGTCAAACCACCCTCAATTCCTGTCGCCGCGACTCGTATACCGAAATCTGCTACAGACGCAATTGCCTGCAGGATTGAGAAACAGGTGGATTTGCAACACCAGCTTGGGCATAGTCGCCGCTATGCAGCCAGAAAACCATCCATTATTCACTGAATAAAGTGTTGTTTTTGTTCTGTACTTTCCAGAATAAATGAAGCTCGGTGGTTTCCGGCTGTGCAAGGCTCTGAACCAGAAGACAATAGTCATCGACTGACTGTCTTACTCGCTTCGATTGGTTACGGCAATTTGTTCATAGGTGCTATACTGAATTTCCCCTGAATAATGTGACTTTGTGCATTAGTAAACCGCTGATGTAGCAATGTTGTTTATGAGAACGAATGATCTGAACCGAATTCGTGCCAGACGCGGTACGGTAAATATGTCTGGCTGACTTGAAGATGCGGCAGTTTATTGAACGTCACACATTCTGGTCGATCATCATTGTGCTCGGCGCCGCGATATTGCTTTGGCTGCTGCTGGCTGTGTGGCCGGAGTGGGTCACCAATTTGCTCGGCCGCAAAAAGACATTCGTTAATACACTGCTTAACGGACTCACACTGGGCGGTTTGTATTTTCTTGTCGCAAGCGGCTTCACGCTGATTTTCGGTCTGATGCGCAATGTCAATCTTGCGCACGGCTCAATGTACCTGTTTGGTGCCTATATCGGCTACGAAGTGGCAGAAGCCAGCGGCAGCTGGTTTCTCGGGCTTGCCATCGCTTTTTTGGCAGTTGCTGCCAGCGGTGTGCTGATGCAGGTACTGGTCTTTCGCCGCATGGAAGGCGATGACTTGCGCCAGACACTGGTTACGATTGCCATTTCAATCATCGCTGCTGATCTTATGCTGGCGATATGGACTGGTACAACCTACCAGTTTGCGCCGCCCGAGTGGCTGTTTGGTGCCGCGCAGCTGCCGATCGTGTCGGTAATTCGTTCCAGCGGTGAGGCGGTCTACATCAAATACCCCATCTATCGGCTCGCGGTGTTTGTTGTTGCAGTAGCAGTCGGTATTGCGCTTTGGCTGTTCCTGAACCGGACGCGGATCGGCATGATGATCCGCGCCGGGGTGAATGACCGCGATATGCTGTCTGCTTCAGGGATCAATGTGCAGTTGGTATTCGCACTGGTATTTGGCATTGGCGCAGGACTTGCCGGATTTGCAGGAGTTGTCGGGGGGACGGCCCTGTCGATTGCCCCAGGTGAAGATGTACGCTACCTGCTTGCCTCGCTGATTGTTGTCATCGTTGGCGGACTCGGTTCTGTGCCCGGCGCAGCCATCGGTGCGCTGATCATCGGGCTTGCAGAGCAGTTCGGATTGGCTTACTTTCCCACGTACGGAGTGGTGCTGACGTTTCTGATCATGGTGGTGGTGCTCGCCGTCAGACCGCAGGGGTTAATGGGGGGACAGTGGACAAGAAGATGAAATTTGAACACTGGTTTTTCAACGCCACACCTGGCTCGGGTTTCAAACCCTCGTGGCTCATCGTTGCAGTGTTTCTGATTGCGTATCCTGGCTTTAGCAGCGATTTCTTTACCTTTCAGATCGGCGCTTATTCACTGATTTTGGGCACGATTGCCCTTTCTTTAATGATGCTGGCCGGATATGGCGGCATGATCAGTCTTGCCCAGATGACCGTGGCAGGCCTGGCGGGGTACCTGGTCGCTATTCTGGGTGATAACAGCGTGGGTGTCATGGGGCTCGGCTGGCCGTGGTGGCTCACGGTTTTCGTTGCCATCAGTCTGGCGGCACTGTTCAGCGCATTTGTCGGTGCAATTTCAGTGCGTACCGAGGGTATATACACCATTATGATCACCTTGGCGATCGCTGTAGCCTTGTTCTATTTTGTGCGCCAAAACTACACAATATTCAATGGCTTTACCGGCTTCGCGGGGGTTGAGCCGCCGACGACTTTTGGTGTTTACTGGCGCAATCCTCTGCCTTTTTATTATTTGTGTCTGGCGATCGCGGTGCTATCGCTATGGGCGGTATTCTATATTTCGCGCTCCACTTTCGGCCTCAGCCTGCAGGCAATTCGGGATAATCCCCGCCGTATGCGCTCACTCGGCTTCAACGTTGCTGCGCATCGTATTTTCGCCTACTTTCTATCTGGAATTATTGCCGCGACGGCTGGTGTGCTGATGGTTTGGTTTAACGGGCGCATCTCTCCCGGCTCGGTTGGCGTCGAGGTCGTTATCGATATTCTGGTGATTGCTGTAGTCGGTGGTTTGCGACACCCGGTTGGCCCGTTTCTCGGTGCTATTGTGTTCGTATTGCTGGAAAATTTTGCCATTGATCTCATCGATCGCGAGCGATTCAACACCGTCATCGGACTTGCGCTTTTGCTGATCGTACTGTTTTCCCCGGATGGTTTGCTCGGTCTTTGGAGACGCGCTCGCCAACGCCTGAGTGCAGCCCGGCAAACGCGGCTCGCCGCGGGCCGCGCAACCCGCGATGGCGGTTCAGAATCTTACAATTCCCTTTCTAATCCATAACTCAATAATTTTGGAGGAATATTATGTTGAAAATCATTAGAAACACCTTGGTGGCAGCCGCATTGATCTCGCTGTCAACCGCTACCATGGCACAAGACACCATCAAGATGGGCGCGCTTGCTACCCTGGAAGGTGCATTCACGGTGCTTGGTGAAGACAGCATGCGAGGAGTGCAGATGGCCCTGGCAGAGTTTAACAGCATGGGCGGCGGCAAGAAGATTGAACTGATAACCGGTTCATCCAATGCGTCACCAGACAGCGCAATTCGCGCAGCTCGCAAGCTGGTAGAACAAGACGGTGTACAGATCCTGGTCGGACCGCTTTCCGGATCCGAGGGGCTGGCCGTTAAGGACTATGCCAAAACTCAGCCCAATGTGACCTTTCTGAACGGATCTTCTGCCGCGCAGGATACAACTTTGCGCGAGCCGGCAGAAAACTTCTTCCGTTTCAGTACCGAGGGGGCTCAATGGATGGCAGGACTCGGTGAGTATGCCTATAACGAAAAAGGTTATCGCAGCGTTGCAGTGCTGGCAGAGGACTATTCGTTTCCATACACGCAAGTGTTCGGCTTCCTGGAGCCATTTTGCCGACTCGGTGGGAAATCTCCGGTCGATGCCCGCTTCTGGGTACCCATTGGCAACAAAGACTACTCATCAGTAATCGCAGCCCTGCCCGACGACGTTGACGCAATCTATGTTGCGCTTGGCGGCGCGGACGCAGTCAATTTTCTGACGCAGTATGAACAGGCTGGCGGTGATCTGCCGCTGATTGGCGGTTCCATTACCGTGGACCAGAGCGTGCTGGGTTCCAAGGGACGCGCGCGAAGTTTTGTTGTCGGTACCCCTTCGGCTGGTCCGATTTCGGATACTTGGGACGATTCGAGATGGCATGCATTTGTCGAGGCATATCAGACGCAGTTCCCGGATGGATTTCCATCTCCGTCGCTGTTTGCACACGCGTACTACATCAATACCAAGGCAGCATTGCTTGGCCTTGATCAAGTTGGCGGCGACCTGTCTGACGGCGGCGCGAATCTGCGCGCAGCACTGTCAGCACTGGAGTTTGAAACACCGACTGGCATGGTAAAACTCGATGAGCGACGCAACGCAATTGCCGATATCTTTCTGACCGAGGTCATCGAAGGTCCGGAAGGCAACCTGCTGAACAAAACCATCGCAGTTACCTCACAGGTCAGCCAGACTTTCGGGCTGTCTTATGATGAGTTCCTGAACTACGGCCAGGTCGGACGCGAAAATCCGAAATGTGAGTAAGGAACCGGTGTCGAACACCCGCTCAAGTGCTTTAGAGCATCTGCAAAGTTCCGGGCGAAACGCACTGGAACTGGAGGCCATCAGTCGTCATTTTGGCGCACTGGTGGCCCTCGCAGATATCAATATGACTGTCAGAGCGGGTGAGCGACGCGCAGTGCTGGGCTCCAATGGAGCGGGGAAAACGACACTGTTCAACACTGTAACAGGGGATTTTCTCCCGACAACCGGGCGAGTTCGACTATTCGGCGAAGATGTCGGAGACATGCCGAGTTATGAGCGCGCCCGCCGCGGCTTGCGAAGAACTTACCAAATCTCGCTGCTGTTCGGCGGCCTGAGCGTAATGGATAACGTTTATCTTGCCTGCAGTGGCATCAAGCGAGGCCGCTTTTCGCTGCGAAGGCCACGCCGGGATGACAGCACCATGGAATCGGCCGACGCGTTGATTCGTGCAGTACACCTTGATGATGACCGCGATGCACTGGTCGCAACCTTGAGTCACGGACGCCAGCGACAGCTGGAAATCGCACTGGCGCTGGCCGGTGCGCCGCGCTTAATTCTGTTTGATGAGCCGGCCGCCGGGCTGTCTCCGAGCGAGCGCTCAGAACTCGTCGAAATTCTGCAGGCGCTGCCGGATCACATTAGCTACATTATCATTGAGCACGACATGGATGTCGCCCTCAGGGTGGCTGAATCAGTAACCATGATGCACAATGGCCGCATCTTCAGGGAAGGAACGCCGGCAGAAATTGAAAACGATCCGCAAGTGCAGGAGCTTTACCTCGGCAATGGCCAGGCATAATTCATCTCGAGAGCGGCGCAGAGCGGCTTCGAACAACGTGCTGCAGGTGCGTGATTTGCATGTTTATTATGGCCAGTCGCATTCTCTGCAGGGTGTCAACCTCACCATTGAACAAGGTGTCCATGCGGTGGTCGGCCGAAATGGAATGGGCAAAACAACACTGTGTAATGCGATTATGGGGCTGGTTGCGACGCAGCGCGGATCCATCAAGTTTCAGGGCCGCGAAATCAGTGGAATGCCCGCTTATCGAATTGCATCGCTGGGTATCGGTTATACGCCACAGGGCAGACGGCTTTGGCCGTCGCTGAGTGTCGATGAGCACCTGCGGCTGGTCGAATCAGGTGGTTCCTGGACCGTGCAGCGAATTTATGAAACCTTTCCCCGGCTTGCAGAGCGACGCAGCAGCAGCGCAGGCCAGCTTTCCGGTGGCGAGCAGCAGATGCTGACTATATCACGGGCGCTGCTCCAAGACCCGGAACTATTGATACTTGATGAGCCAACCGAGGGGCTTGCACCGGTCATCGTTGACCAGGTCGAGCGGCTGCTCCAAGAGCTTGCAGCTGAGCAGGATGTTTCCATTTTGCTGATCGAACAGAACATTTCCGTTGCGACCGCGGTGGCAAAAGACGTGGCTATCATGGTAAACGGTCTCATCGGACGAATCATCCCCGCACGCGAGCTCGCGGGCGATCGGGTACTACAGCAGCGGCTGCTCGGGGTCGGCCGCCATTCACATGAGGACATTGACATTCAGCAGGCAACCGTGCCGGCGCCAGAAACTGCGCAGCGCGAGCCGCAGCCGGCGCGAACCGATTCTGTACCGGAACCGGCGCGGCAGGACGTTGTGAAAGATAAAGTCTCCAAGGGCTTTGCCTATACTGCGCCGACCCGTTGGTCAAGTGCGCTTTGGAACGAACGCGAAACCGCTAAGACCCCGACCGCAGCCCAATTAGATCAGCCGCCCGCGCGACCTTTCGATATCAGGCCTGAACCGCTATATCAGAATTCTCCTAATACCCTGACTGCTGCAAGCGATTCATTCATTTATGTGGTTGGAACGTTTGATACGAAGGGTGCGGAGCTCAATTTCATCCGCAAATGTATCGCTGATCAGGGTATGTCAGTGAGATCAATCGATCTTTCAACCTCGGGTAAGCCCTCGTCAGCTGATGTACCGCCGCATGTCGTTGCAGCGTACCATTCAGGCGGTTCGAATTCAGTTTTTACCGGTGACCGCGGAGCATCTGTGCGCGCGATGGCAAGGGCGTTTGAACGCTACATTCAGTCGCGCAACGATATTGCCGGTATTGTTTCGGCGGCCGGCTCCGGTGGCACTGCGCTCGCCACACCGGCGATGCGCGCGCTGCCGATTGGAGTTCCCAAGATGATGATTTCAACTGTCGCGTCGGGTGATGTTTCTGCTTACGTTGGCGCTTCCGACATCTCGATGATGTACTCGGTTGCAGACATACAGGGGCTGAACAAGATTTCCAGACAGGTTCTGACGAACGGTGCGAACGCGATTTGCGGCATGGTACGAGACCGCGCGCGCAAACAGCGCACACCTGTAAACACTGACGATAAACCAGGTGTCGCCCTGACGATGTTTGGGGTAACAACAACAGCAGTGCAGCAGGTTATCAAGCTCATCGAAGACGAATATGACTGCATGGTGATGCATGCAACAGGAACTGGCGGGCGATCGATGGAAAAACTGGTCGACAGTGGCATGCTTGTCGCAGCGCTGGACTTGACCACCACTGAGGTTTGCGACATGATGATGGGCGGGGTTTTCCCTGCCAACGAGGATCGATTTGGCGCATTTATTCGCACCAGGACTCCCTGGGTCGGGTCAGTCGGTGCGTTGGACATGGTGAACTTCGGCCCGCGCGATACCGTACCGTCAAAATACCGCGAGCGAACCTTTGTTGAACACAATCCGCAAGTGACGCTGATGCGAACAACACCGGATGAAAACAAACGCATGGGCGACTGGATAGCCGGCCGCATCAATCTAATGGACGGCCCGGTGCGGTTTTTGATTCCCGAAGGCGGTGTTTCGGCACTTGATGCACCAGGACAGCCGTTTCACGATCCGCAGGCTGATCAGGCGCTTTTCGACGCGATCAGCGCGCGCTTTCGCGAGGCTGCCAACCGACACCTGATCCGCGTTCCCTGTCATATCAATGACCCGGCTTTCGCGCAAGCTTCGGTCAATGCACTGAATGAAATTTACGCACCCGAGCGAGTACTGAAATATGGCACGATTTGAACGACGTGAACTGCTGGATAGATTTAACGCGATGCGACAGCGTGGTGAGCCGATTATCGGCGGCGGCGCAGGCACCGGGCTTTCAGCAAAATGTGAAGAAGCAGGTGGTATCGACCTGATTGTGATCTACAACTCAGGCCGCTACAGAATGGCGGGCCGGGGATCTTTATCAGGTCTGATGCCGTATGGCAACGCCAACGAAGTGGTCATGGAAATGGCTGTGGAAGTGCTGCCAGTTGTAGCGAATACCCCGGTACTCGCCGGGGTCAATGGCACGGACCCGTTTTGTGTGTTTGATCAATATCTGGACCAGGTCAAGACGATTGGTTTTTCCGGCGTGCAGAACTTCCCGACGGTGGGTCTCATAGATGGAACATTTCGCGCCAATCTTGAGGAAACCGGGATGTCTTATGGTCTGGAGGTTGACATGATTGGTCTGGCACACAGCAAGGACATGTTCACCACGCCCTACGTGTTCAATGAAGATGACGCAGCCGCGATGGCAAAAGCGGGTGCCGATATTATTGTTTGTCACCTCGGTCTGACAACCGGCGGATCCATTGGTGCTGAGACTGCGCTACAACTCGAAGACTGCCCACAGCTGGTCGATACATGGGCACAATCAGCCATTCGGGTTAACCCGAATGTGCTGGTTTTGGTGCATGGCGGCCCGGTATCAATGCCGTCGGATGCCGAGTATGTACTAAGGAATACTGAAAACTGTCACGGCTTTTACGGCGCCTCTTCCATGGAGCGGCTGCCAACCGAAGTTGCACTGACAGAACAAACCAAAGCCTTCAAGGCGATTGGTACTCACTAAGAGGAATCAGGCTATGACTGTTGGAATTATTGGTTCTCTGATATTGTGGCTGATTGTCGCAATTGTTGTAATCGCGGTGGTGGTGTATTTACTGCACTGGCTGTACCACCGCTCGACCAAGGAGCTGGCGTTTGTGCGTACGGGACTTGGCGGAGAAAGGGTTGTGATCAGTGGCGGTGCGCTGGTATTGCCGATCGTGCACGAGGTGACGCCCGTTAATCTGAATGTGGTGCGAATCGCGGTTTCGCGCACCAAGGATGAAGCTGTTATTACCAATGACCGTATGCGGGTCGATGTGGAAGCGGAGTTTTTCGTGCGGGTTATGCAGGAAAAAGAAGCCGTTGCTGCAGCGGCATCGACTCTGGGACGAAGAACACTGGAGGCAGGACGGCTGGCAGAGCTTCTGTCGGGTAAATTTGTCGGCGCGCTGCGCTCGGTCGCAGCAGAAATGACCCTGGATGCAATGCACGAAAATCGGGGCAACATGGTTGACAAGGTTGAGGAACGGGCAAAGGTGGCTCTGGCACAAAACGGATTGGAGCTCGAATCGGTTGCCATCACAGATCTCGATCAGACAAGCCTGGAGTACTTTGACCCGGCAAACCGCTTTGATGCTGAGGGTATGACGCAGCTGATCGAGTTGATCGAGGGGCGCCGCAAGCTGCGCAACGACATCGAGCAGTCTTCGATGGTGGCGATACGCAGTCGCAACCTGGAAGCCGAGAAAGAAACCTTGAAGCTCGAGCAGGAGAGCGAGAACTCGCGCCTTGATCAGGCGCTGGCGCTTGAATCGATGCGGGCGGAACAGCAGGCTGCGATTCAGCGTACCAGATCGGCCAAGGAAGCCGAAGCTGAACAGTCTCGCATTGACAGCGAACAAAGTACCCGCGAGCGGGAAATTGCCCGTCAGCAGGTGCTTGATTCTGCAGAAATCGCAGCCCGCGAAGCGGTGGAAAAAGTACGCATCGAACACGATCGGGAATTGAACGAAGCCCGCATCGACCGCGAGCATAAGGTGCGAGCCCGCGAGATTAAGCAGCGCCATGACATTGAACATGCCGAGATTGTGGCAAACGAAGACCTCGAGCGCTCAAAGATTGTATCGGAGCGGCAGTTGCGCGAGGCGCGCATTACAGCCGACGAGGAAATGGAGTCGCGGGACATCGCCCGCAGCCGCGAGGTTGAACTCGCACGTATCGCGGCGGACCAGACGCTTGAGCAAACCCGTATTGAACAGGAACGCATTGTTGATAAAGCACGCATTGCGCGCGATCGTCTGATACGAGGTGAACAAATTGCGCAAAGACAGGCGATTGAGGAAGCCGAAATTTCGGCCAGGGACGAAGTGGAACGTGCCCGACTCGCTTCTGATCGCGAACTTGACGAGGTACGAATCCTTAAGGAACGCGATCTCAAGCGACTGGAAGTCGAGCGTCAAATGGCACTGGAGCTCGCTGAAATCGAGCGACAGATAAACATCTTGAACAAACAATCCGAGGAAGCCTCAACGCGTACCGAAACGGAGACTGCACGGGCCAAGGCCGTGGAAGCAGAGGAGCAGGTCAAAACTGTCAGGGAAAAAGAAGTTGCTGAACGAATTTCGGCGGTCGACCGGCTGCTTGCCCAAAAAGATGCTGACACAATGATGATTGCAGCTGAAGCGGAGAAAGTTACCGCCGCGGTTGCAGCCGAAGCGCAGCGACTCAGGAATGAGGCAGAAAATATTCTGTCGGCTGATGCTCGTGCGGGGCTGTTGAGAACGAAGCTGATCGAGCGCCTTGAAGGCATTGTGCGCGAGAGCGTGAAACCGATGGAAAATATCGACGGCATCAAGATCCTGCACGTAGAAGGCCTCGGCGGTGGTGGAGACAGTCACCGCTCGCCAACTGATGAAGTCATCGAAAGTGCGCTTCGCTATCGTGCGCAGGCGCCGCTGATCGATGAGATGATGAAAGAAATAGGTGTGACCGGGTCCAATGTCACCGGTATGGGAGACATCTTCCGTTCTGCCAGAGAAGCGCAGACTTTGGCAAAGAATGCCGAGGCAAGTACCAAGTCAGACAAGAAATCTGACGACTAGTGCGATGGCGACGGTATACACCTCCTCCATTATCGATGCACCTGCACCGCGGGTTTGGGAGGCACTGCGCGATTTCAATGCTTTGCCAGCCTGGCATCCCATCGTCGAGGACAGCCGCATCGAAGGCCATGCAGCCTCCGACCAGGTTGGTTGTATCCGCGCGTTCCGGCTAAGCGACGGCGGTTTCATACGCGAGCGGCTGCTGGCGTTATCCGATTACGACTACTGCTGTGTCTACGCCATATTGGAAAGTCCGATGGGGGTGGAAGACTACATTGCTACACTGAAGCTGACACCCATTACGGACGGAGACCGGACATTTGCGGAGTGGTCTGCCGAGTTTGAATGTGACCCCAATCGGGAAGCTGAGCTTGTTGAGCAGATCGGACAGGCTGTTTTTCAGGCGGGGTTTGATGCGCTGAAGCAGCGATTTGGCGGCTGAGGTGGTCACAGTCTCGCGCAGTACTGTAATCGACGCGCCGCTCGACGCGGTGTGGGGTGTTGTACGTGATTTTAACGACCATGACCAATGGCACCCGGTGGTCCGGACGAGTTATATCGAGAATTTTCTCAAGGCTGACCAGGTCGGTGCGGTACGAAACTTTTTACTGACCGGCGGCGAGCGGGTGCGGGAGAAGCTATTGACACTGTCGGACCGCGAACATAGTTTTCGCTATACCATCGTCGATGCTGACGTTCCTTTGCAAAACTATGTCGCGCAGGTTTCTCTTAAACCGGTAACCGATGGAGACCGAACGTTCTGGTCATGGAGCTCGAAGTTTCAAACGCCACCAGGGCTTGAGCAGGAGATGGCCAAATTGGTGGCAGAAGGGGTTTATGAAGCAGGCTTTGATGCAGTTCGTCAGCGCGTTCAGCGAACAAGACAGGCAACGCAATCCACCGCCGTACATGATGATTCGATTACCGCGCAGCCTGGCAGTTCGATGCTCATCACGAGGTTTGGCGGTCCAGAGGTTTTTCGCAGTGATAAGTACTCGGCACCAGCACCAGGGCCAGGGCAGGTGCGAATCAGACAGCACGCAGTCGGGGTCAATTTTATTGATGTTTATTGTCGTACAGGCTATTTCAGAGCGCTCAATCCCCCTGCTGTTCCGGGGCTTGAAGCGGCAGGGGAGATCATTGACGTAGGTGAGGGTGTCACACATCTCGAATCCGGGCAGCGGGTTGGGTACGCGTGTCTACCGTTTGGTGCCTATGTCAGTGTACGCACCATGGATGCGGCACTCGTGATTCCGCTACCCGACGGAATCGACAATATAACGGCTGCAGGCGGGCTGCTCAAAGGAATCACGGCTGATTTTCTGCTGCACCAGGTAAGCCCGGTCAGCGCCGGTGAAACTGTGCTGGTCTATGCACCGGCTGGCGGTGTTGGAAGTTTACTGTGCCAGTGGTCGAACCACCTTGGCGCAACCGTAATTGGCGCGACATCCAACCCGGAGAAAATTCAGCCGGCACGCGAGGCAGGTGCGCATCATGTGATCACGCCCGGTAAATCGAGCCTGGTTGAACAGGTGCTCGAGCTGACAGATGGTCACGGTGCAGATGTGATATTTGATGCAGTCGGACGGGACAGTTTTGCACAGTCAGTCGCGGCACTGGCGGAACGGGGACACCTGGTAAGCTACGGTCAGGCCTCCGGCGATATTGGTGTTTGGGACATCGGTTCGCTGGCTTCAAAATCCGCTACAATTTCCCGACCGAACTACGCCCACTACACGGATACACGCGAGAAAGTAAGCGCTATTGCTGAGCGCCTGTTCAAAGCAATTGAACAGCGGATCGTACGCATCAATGTCAATCACCGCTTTGCTCTTGAGCAGGCGGAAGAAGCGCATCGATTGCTGCAGACAGGTCAAACGACCGGTTCGACTGTATTGGTTTGTGATCATCCGGTATAGGAATTTTCCTCTTGAAATTTGCTGCGTTCAAAATAAATGGCGGTGTCGGGGTGGGCACCGTCGGTGCAACCGGCGCCAGCATCCGGCGCCTTGAATTCCAGCACCCGGCTGGGGCGGCTGACGGTGTCGCAGCACTAATCGACAGAAAGTTGCCGAACCAGGGCGATGAGATCAAGCTTGATGACGTTGAGCTGGTCGCGCCGATTCCACAGCCGCGGCGAAATATATTCTGCGTCGGAAAAAATTACTACGATCATGCAAAGGAGTTTTCAAGATCCGGCTTTGACAGCTCAGCCGAAAAAGGCGAAGTCCCCGCCGCACCGATTGTTTTTTCCAAGGTACCGCAGAGCGTGATTGGACCGGGTATGCCGATACGCATCGACGCAGCAGTTTCGAGTGCGGTCGACTACGAAGTTGAACTTGGTGTCATAATCGGTTTGACGGGAAGAAACATTCGTCCGGAAACCGCACTTGAACACGTTTGGGGCTATACGATCATCAACGACTTGACTGCAAGGGATTTGCAGGGTCTTCACAGTCAATGGCTGATTGGCAAATCGCAGGATACATTCTGTCCGATGGGCCCATGGGTGGTGACACGCGATGAGCTGAATCTGGCAGACACTGACATTCGCTGTTTTGTCAATGGCGAGCTTCGACAAAGCTCGAATACAGGTGCGATGATTTTCGATGTGCCGACAATCATTGCGGCAGTTTCAAACGGAATTACACTGCATGCGGGCGACATCATTGCTACCGGAACACCGGCAGGGGTCGGGATTGGATTTAACCCGCCCAAATACCTCGAACCAGGTGACGTTGTGCGATTGGAGATTGATGGAATCGGCGTACTAGAGAACCCGGTGGAGAGCAGGTGATGGCAGATCTGCATCTCGGCAGCATGGTGATCGAAGATGAAGGCAAAGGTCCTTGTGTGGTCATGGTGCACGGGCTTGGTGGTACATCGAACAGTTTTCAAACATTGCTACCGGCCCTCGGTAACTATCGGGTACTGAGAATCGATCTGCCGGGTGCTGGCCGGTCAGCCTATCGACCCGGTGTGCCGGGGATGCAGGGAATGGTTGCAGCGCTCAGCAACGCGCTTCGTTCAGCGGGCATTGATCGAGCACACCTTGTGGGACATTCGATGGGCACCCTGGTCTGTCAGTATCTCGCAGTGAACTCGCCAGATGTGGTTGCAAGTCTGGTGTTGTTCGGCGGGATCTATGAACCAACACCGGCGATGCGCCAACTGCTCAAGGAGCGCGCTGAAACCGCTCGGAAAAAGGGCATGGCGCCAATTGCGGAGTTTGTTTCGACGCATAGTGTTGGAGAGGCCTCGCGGTCGCGAAATCCGGTAATCAAGGCTTTCGTGCGCGAAAGTCTGATGCGCCACAATGCAATGAGTTATGCTTTTCATTGTGAAGCGCTAAGCGAGGCGGAGGCAGCGGACCACCAACGCATTGGCTGTCCAACAATGCTGATCGCAGGGGAGCATGACAGTGTTGCCCCGATTGCGATGAGCCAGAAACTTGCAGCCAAGATAGAAAATGCGAAAATGGAGGTCATTTCGAATATCGGGCACTGGCACATGATGGAAGCACCAAAGCAATGCGCCGAATTAGTTCGCGAACATCTCGACGGACTGAAAGAGTAGAAGGGATCCGAATAAAGAGGTTAGAAGAAAATGGCAGACAATACATCCAATTGGAACGGTGGTAACGGCTACCGAAACGGACAGGACATTGTGTTCACCAATGTCAGAATTTTGGATGCGAGTGGCGAAACTCCTTACAACGGAGAAGTCACAGTATCCGGCAATCGCATCAAGTCGGTCAACCGATCCGGTGCGAACGGCTACTCGTGGGGCGGCAGCAATGGACTTCGCATCGACGGTCGGGGCATGACGCTGATGCCGGGGCTGATCGACGCACACCTGCATCTTTCCTGGAATAACGCCCCTGGCATCGCGCCAATTCAGATGATGCCGGTCGAAGAACACGTTATCAATTGCGTTGAGATGGCGAAGGTATTGATTGACGCCGGCTTTACAGCAGGCTGCGGTGCTGCTGCAGCCAAAGCGAGGCTCGACGTAGTGATCAGGGATGCCATCAATGCCGGCAAATGTCCCGGCCCACGCTATACGGCTGCAGGTCCCGAGATTACCTCAGTGGGCGGTCTTGGTGATACGAGCCTGCCGCACATTCCTCATGAAGGGCTTAATCTTGGTATTGTTGTATCAGGACCGGAGGAAATTCGCCGCACTGTACGCGAATTAATCAAACATGGTGTCGATACGATCAAGATCAATTTGTCGGGCGAGGAAATTACCAGCATGCCGGCTGAGCACAACCAATTCTCAGACGAAGAGATTTCAATGTGTGTTACCGAAGCCAAGCGCCGCGGCAAGAAGATGGCGGCACACGCCCGTTCAAAAGAATCCGTTCAAAAGTGCGTGGAATTTGGCATCGACTACATCTATCACGCGTCGTTTACAGATGAGGAAACGCTGGACAAGCTGGAAGCGGCAAAAGACAGGCATTTTGTTGCGCCTGGCCTGGCCTGGCTGATTAATACAGCCCGCAATGCCGGCGATTACGGGATAAAGCCCGGCACTCCAATCACAGATGCGTATGAGCGGGAACTGGAAGCAGCAGTGAACAGCATGAGCGAGATGCACAAACGCGGCATCAAGGTTCTGATTGGAGGGGATTATGGGTTCGCCTGGACACCGCATGGCACCAATGCCAAAGATATTGAGTATTTTGTTGACATGGTAGGCATGACTCCGATGGAAGCCATTCAGGCCGCGACGCGCTATGGCGGCGAAATTATGGGGATGAGCAACGAACTCGGGATGGTCCGTGAGGGTTACCTTGCTGATCTTTTGCTGGTCGATGGTGACCCGGTGTCAAACGTAAGAATCCTGCAGGACCACAAACGACTCGTCATGATTATGAAAGACGGAAAGTTCCACAAAAAGCCAGATTTTCGGGAGTTAGAGATGTCCCATGAATTGCGCTTCAGCGCATAATTTTGTCCGGTGCTCCCAAAATCCAGTACGGGCAAAGACTCAGGAACCGATTGGCAACTGCTGGTTGCGTAGCAGGTGATTTGAATTTCTACTCACCGCAGGAAACGGACCGGTTGCATCGCAACTTCCCAAATGAGGTGTGCAACTGAACCAGGCCCGAAATAACGAATGCTTTCCTGGACTTGTGGCTGAGCAAAGACTTTAGTTCGCTGACTGACATCACCAAACCGCCTTTTGTTCATTGTTTAATCCCTGGCTAAACTTCAACCCAAACCAACCGCACCAGCTTTGGGGCATGCCGCCGATGCCGCCAGGCTTGTCACCGCCTGTGTTTGCTGAGCTCTACAACCTTGGCAACCTGATGCAGTCGCTGCAAAATCCGGCTTTTAATCAGGCTGCCGGAACAAACAGCTTGCGTCAAATGGAAGACCTCATCCGCACATTTTCTCAAGGCCCGCTTTTCGCCGGACTGCCAGGTGCCAATCTGCCCCAGCAAAACCCCTGGCTGGGCGCTTTCAACAATAGCGCAGCGACACCGCCCTGGAGTATGAATACGCAAAATGCACCAGCACTTGGAATCGGCCGCGAGTACCAGGAAGACTGGCGTACACTGACCGGGCTTAAAAGCGACTACGATGATGCGCTACGCGCATTTGGCGAGTTGTTTCAGGACTTCGTCAAACGCGCCAGCGAGGCGTTTTATTCGGCAAACACCAGTGCCACGGAACAAACGGATTTTAGTGCGCTCTGTAGAAAGTGGATCGAGTGCTGCGAAAACGAATTCCAGAGCTTCGCAAATACACCCGAGTACTCTACCCGCTTTGGACGGCTGCTCAACGCTTATCTTCGCTTGCTGCAACACACAAATCGTATGCAGGACAAATTGGCTGAGCTCAGCGGTCAACCCTCCCGCAGAGCACTCGACGCACTTAATCGCAAAGGTGCCGAGGCTCAGGCAAGGATTGAAGTTCTCGAACAGAAGATTCAGCAGCTGGAATCCGCAGCTAAAGCGAATCGAAAAAGAGCGCCGCGCGGCGGGCGATCTACAAAGAAAAGCACCAAATAGCGTATTTTCGGAGTTCAGTTAGTGACCGCGAGCGATCATTTTTTACGCGATTCAATCGAGTTTCAGTCGCGCCTGACTGAAGGCATGAAAGTCATTGCCGGGCTTGGTGAAATTGAAGTTGGCACAACCCCCAAAGACCAAATCTATGCATCAAACGGTCTGGTGCTTTACCGCTATCGACCGTTGGTCAAACAAAAACGCAAAACCGAGCCCCTTTTGATTGTCTATGCGCTCGTCAATCGTCCCTATATCGTGGACCTGCACGAAAAACGCTCCCTCGTACGAGGTCTGCTGAACGCGGGGCAGGATGTCTATCTGATTGATTGGGGCTACCCCGGTCCCGAGGACCGCTATCTTGATATGTCGGACTATGTCGTTGATATGCTGGGGAAATGCGTTGCTGAAACTCTCAAGAACGCTAATGCGTCTGCACTCAATCTGCTTGGCATCTGCCAGGGTGGCACCATGAGCCTTTGTTATGCAGCGCTTTACCCTGAACGCATCAGCAATCTCATCACCATGGTAACCCCGGCCGACTTTCATACGCCGGATAACATACTCGCGAACTGGTTTCGGGAAATCGATGTTGAGCTTCTGGTAGACACCATGGGTAACGTGCCGGGCATCTTGCTGAACAGCATATTCCTGTCCCTCAAACCATTCAAGCTCGGTGTAGAAAAGTACCTGGATTTCATCGAAATCATCGATGATAAAGACAAAGTCGAGAACTTCATGCGCATGGAAAAGTGGATATTTGACAGCCCGGATCAGGCAGGAGCAATGTTTTGCACGTTCCTGAGAACATTTTTTCACGAAAACCGGTTTGTTTCTGGCGGCCTCGAAATCGACGGACAGGAAGTCAACCTGAAGGCAATATCAATACCCGTTCTCAATCTAATGGCCAGCGAAGACCACCTCGTACCGCCGTCGGCTTCCAAGGCAATCAAATACATGGTTGGTACCAGCGACTACACCGAGAAAGTCTACAAAACCGGGCATATCGGAATTTATGTCAGCAGTAAAGCCGGTGGAGATATCCCCATTCGGATAGCCAACTGGCTGAACGAGCGGACGCCTGGCTAACCGCTTGCCTTGACCCTGAAAACCAAAGGCTGATAATTCAACTCAGTCAGGTTGGCTGTGGTACGCTCAGCCGCGGCATATTCATCAAACGGCCCCAGTCTTACGCGGTAAAACTCGCCTCTGCCTTCCACCGTCACTTTCTGAATAAAAGCCTCGAGCCCGCTCAGCGCAAGTGTCGCTTTGACTCGGTCTGCATCCTCAAACTTACGAAATGAGCCAACCTGAATCACGTAGCTCGAGCCACTTTCAGCGGCCGGTTGCGGAGCAGATTTGGTTGCAGTCGGTGAACTGGTGCTCGTTGTCTCGGTCGCCGCGACTTCAGAATCTTGCACCGGCTGCGAAGGCTGCGGCTGCTGAGGTGATGTCAGCACATACTCCTCTTCCAGCAATAGTTCGTGATAGTCAAATTCCAGTGGCGATGAATCCGTTGCGGCTGGCGCAGCCGGGGCTTCGACGCTAGCCGGGGTGGTATCAGATGATGGCGTCAGTAAACTGCCGAGACCTGAACCTACGTCCAGTGGGCTTCGGTCAACGAAGCCAAGCCCGAGTACCGTTCCAAGCGAACCTACTATCATCCCCATTACAAATAGACCGAAGCCGGACGATGACTTGCTGCCTTTACGTTTCGATTTGCGTCGCGACTGGGCCATTTGCTACATTGTTTCGGGTGCTGAAACACCCAAGATTTCAAGACCGTTGGCAAGCACCTGCTGCACCGCTTCAATCAGGTTCAATCTGAAATCCCTAAGCGGTGGTTCACCATCAAGAATTCGCACACGGTTATAGAATGAATGAAAATCGGTAGATAAATCACGCAGATAGTAAGCGATTTGATGTGGTTCAAGCGCTTGCGCAGCACTTTCAATCACTTCCGGAAACTTGGAAATTCGTCTGATCAGATTTAGTTCCACTTGTTCTGCGCGACCTGGTAAATTGCGCCCGGTACTTCGAACGATACCACGTTCAGACATCTGACGAAAAACGCTGCAAATTCGAGCGTGTGCGTACTGAACATAATATACAGGATTTTCGTTGGACACGGACTTCGCCAGTTCCAGATCGAAATCAAGGTGCTGATCAGGTTTTCTCAGCACGTAGAAAAACCGCGTGGCATCCTGGCCGATTTCATCAACCAGTTCGGCCAGCGAAACAAATTCGCCCGCGCGCGTAGACATGGGGATTTTCTGCTTGCCGCGATAAAGTGCGGCGAATTGCACAAGATATATCCGCAACCGTTCGGCGTTCTCCCCGGCTGCCTGCATCGCAGCTTTCATCCTGGCAATATAGCCATGATGGTCAGCACCCCAAATATTAATGACATAATCGTGCCCGCGCCGCAATTTGTTGAGGTGATAGGCTATATCAGAGGCAAAATAGGTCAGCTCACCGTTCGAGCGTGTCAGCACCCGGTCTTTCTCGTCTCCGAATTCGCTTGACTGAAACCACCTCGCGCCGCCCGAACGGTATAAAAAACCGTTCTTCTCAAGGTCATTAATCGCTTCTTCCAGCTCACCGCTTTTAGTAACCTGGCTTTCGAAAAACCATGAATCGTGGACCACACCGATTGCCTCAAGGTCAGCTCGGATCACCTCGACCATATCCGCAAGCGCAAAGCTTCGAATCATTTCAAACTGTGCTTCCCCCAGCCAATCGCGAACCTGCCTGATAAGCGAATCGACCACCTCATCCAAAGTGCCGCCATCGACCTCAAAACGCGGTACTTCACCGAGCTCAATCTCCCGGCCGTGCCGGCGCTTAAATCGCGCGGCTATATCGCGCACATACATGCCCTGATAGACACCTTGCGGCACAATCGCAGTTTGGCCTTCGAGTTCAAGATATCGCATGCATACACTAACACCCAGAATATCCATTTGCCGGCCAATGTCGTTCACGTAATATTCCGTATCCACCTGGTGCCCGGCACTCCTCAGCAGGCGGGCAAGCGTATCACCAAACGCAGCACCGCGTCCATGTCCCACGTGCAGGGGACCGGTCGGGTTGGCAGACACGTACTCGAGAAGGACCTTGTGCGGATTTTCAATCACCTTCGTGCCATATTTATCGCGCTCATCCAATACCTCCGAGACAACCTCGATCAAAGCCTGCTCGGCGACAAAAAAGTTGATAAAACCCGGGCCGGCAATTTCGGTTGACTCGACAAAGGGTGCAGCCGGTAAAGCCGCTTGAATCTTTCCTGCAAGATCTCTCGGCTTTTGTCCACTGACGCGGGCCAATCCAAGCGCGATGCCGGATGCATAATCACCCTGCCCGGCACGGCGAGGGTGCTCGACTGGAATTTGCGCCGGCAGCATTGCAAGCTCAAGGTCGCCGCCCTCAACAAGCTGGTCCAGGGATTGTTTCAACAATTGCCGAATCTTATGCTTCATTTTTCTTGGTCAGGAGAAATCAACCGGGTCTACGTCCAGATTCCAACGTAGTTTGCCCTTCTTGGGAATCTTTTCCAACTGCGGTATCCATGCATCAAGAAACTGCTTGAGCGGTGTATAAGCCACGCTGCCAAGCAGCAGTTGCGCGCGAAACCTGTTGGAAATTTTCTGAATGGGAGACTGTACTATATCAAACACCCGCACCTGGCTGTTGCCCTGTTTTTGCACAATCGACCTGGCAATGCTGCGGGCCTGTCTGAGGTACTCGATTTCCTGGCCGGGCTTTAAGGAGTTTGAACGCAGCAGCACGTAGCGGCTGAACGGTGGCTGCACCGCCTTCCTTCGCTGCATAAGCTCCAAATCGGCAAAGCTCAGGTAATCGTGCTGGCGGATACAGTCAAAGTATGCGCTGTCCGGGTGCATGGTCTGAATATACACTTCACCCGGTTTTTCTGCCCGTCCGGCACGCCCCGCGACTTGCAGCACCTGCTGCACCAGGTGTTCCATGGCGCGAAAGTCCATACTGTAAAACCCCTGATCTACATTCAGAATTCCAACCAGCGTGACATTGGGAAAGTGGTGCCCCTTGGAAAGCATTTGTGTGCCGACCAGTATGTCCACATCGCCATCCTGTATGCGCTTGAGCTTGCGCTCAAATTCTGAGTACGACTGAGTCGTATCCCGGTCGATTCTCATCACCCGCGCGCCGGGTATTGCGCGTTGCAGCACCTCTTCTACACGCTGGGTACCCACGCCCAGCAACTGCACCTGATCGGACAGGCACTGGGGACACTGCGATATCAGTGCACTTCGCTGCATACAAAGGTGGCAATGCAGCCGATTGTCAGAATGATGGTAGATTAATCTCGAATCACAGTTTGGGCAAATTGCCGTCCACTGACATGTCAGGCAAACCACAACCGGCGCGAAACCGCGCCTGTTAATGAATATCAGGCTCTGTTCACCTGCCATGATTCGATTGCGGATTTCATCCAGCAATCGAACGGTTAAACCGTCGCGCGAGTAGTCCCGACCTAGATCAATTAAATTTACCGTCGGCATCGGTGCCCGGGTCGCACGCTCCGGCAGCAGCAGCGTTTGAGCGCGCCCCGCACGAGCCGCGTGAACCGTCTCAAGAGAAGGAGTTGCCGTGCCGAAAATAATCGGAAACTTTTCTTGAGCAGCCCGGTGCAGCGCAACAGAGCGGGCATGATAGCGAACGCGCTCCTGTTGCTTGAATGAGGTGTCGTGCTCTTCATCAAGCACAATCACTTTTAAATTCCTGAACGGCAGAAAAACCGCAGAGCGCGTGCCGATCACCACTTTTGCCGCACCGCTCAGCGCCAGCCACCAGGATTTATGTCGCTGTTTATCCGTAAGCCCTGAATGGTAGGAGGTAACAGCGACACCAAGCGCATGCTGCACGCGTTGCTCGAGCTGTGGTGACAGGCCAATTTCCGGAACCAGCATCAGTGCTTGACCGCCTGCTTCGAGCACTTTTGATATCACGTGCAGGTACACTTCCGTCTTACCGCTGCCGGTCACACCCTGGATCAGGAAGCATTGATGTTTGTCCAGCGATTGCAGAATGGTTGCGCGGGCCTGCGCCTGCTGTGGCATCAGATCATCAATCAATTGCTGCTCATGGAGCTCCGGCTCAATGAAACGCGGTTCCGTTTTGACATATCCCCTGGTTTCGAGAGCCTTGAGCGCGCCTTTCCAGCTGCGCCCTGCGTGTTCAAACGCCTGTGGCCCAAGCGGTTCAGAAACATTCTTTAACACCTCAAAAACCGCCTTTTGAACCGGCGCCCGCGACAGCGACTCCGTATCGGCCTCCAAGCCAGCCTCGGTAAGCCGGTAAACAACACCGAATTTCGGCTGCAGCGGCCTGCCGCGTCTCACTGCCTTCGGCAGTGCAGTGGATATAACATCACCGATCGGCTGCTGATAGTAACGCGCGATCCACTTAAGCGTCTCGACCAGCGATGCAGACAGCGCAGGGATCGAATCAAGTGCTGTATCAATATAACGAAGCCTGTCCAACGGGAGGTCTGAGTACTCTGCATGTTCGATAACGATACCGACCATTTTCCGGCGACCAAACGGAACCAGCACACGAGTGCCGATCTCAATGACCGGTTCACACCGGTAGTCAAAAAGGCTCCAGTGCCTAATCGGAAGCGCGACTCGAACGATGCTGCTCAATTGACCCACAAAAAGTTACAATACAATTTTCCTGGACCCTCACCTGAATTTTTGCCCACTCGGCATATCAGTACCGCCATGTTATATTTTCGACAGGATCACCCGGTGTGGCTGCTCATCGCAGAGCAACTGGACGATGCCGTATCAGACATCTCCTGGCTGTCGCAGGGAGCGAATACACAAAACTACAAAATGACGTGCGCAAGTACCCAATATTTTGTCAAATTCTGTCCTGATTTTGATGTTTTGGCTGCGGAAAAAGACGGTCTTACAGCACTTGCAAATGCCGAATCAATCAAAGTACCAACACCCGTGCTGCTGGATTCAACCGATTCAACAGCCGTTCTGGTTTCTGAATATATCGAACTCAACTTTCGAAATACGAACTATTTGGAATTTGGTGAAAGACTTTGCGCCATGCACTCGCAAAGTGGCAAAGCTTATGGGTGGCATCGTAACAACTACATCGGTAAATCGAGCCAGATCAACACCTGGTGTGATAATTGGTGTGACTTTTTTCTCAATCATCGGCTGCTGTACCAGTTGGAGAAAGCCTGGGCAGATGGCTATGGAGACAAATTCAGATCGCTCGGTGAGCTGATTCCAGATGCAGCAATCCGGATTCTTGCAGATCATCAGCCAAGGGCCAGCCTGCTTCACGGCGACCTTTGGCGCGGGAATTACGGATTTTACGGGCACGGAAAACCAGTTATTCTCGACCCCGCCGTCTATTTTGGAGACCGCGAAACTGACTTGGCAATGATCCGCCTTTTCGGGTCGCCGCCCGAGAGTCTGTTCGCTGCATACTTCAAATCAAGTCCGCCTGATGAGGGCATAGAGCGGCGCAAATTAGTGTACGACCTCTATCACATACTCAATCACCTGAATATTTTTGGCCATACCTATCGCTGGCAGGCAGAAAACCTCATGCGGGAGATTCTGTACCAGGCCAGTTGAGTCTGCTTGTCTGCTGTCGACCGGGTACCCGGGCCGAGCCTGTCAGTGTACATTGCCACGCGCTGAATTGAGCGGCAAACCCACTTATAACTCATCGCCTTATAATGTCGCCCACATAGGGTCGGTGATCAGCCACAGATTCGTATTCGACATACCGTTTCAGTGCAGCTCGAACCACCCGGAATGCCAAATCGTCCCACGGAATCTCATTTTTGGAAAATAGTTCTGTTTCCAGGCTTTCTTCGCCGGGTGAGTATTCCGGGGCATTCAGGTGCGCCCTGAATATGACGTAAACCTGGCTGACGTGTGGAATGTTGTACACCGCGAAAAGATCATCGATTTCAGCAACAGCACAGGCTTCTTCCATGGTTTCACGCGCGGCTGCGCCATCGGTCGTCTCGCCGAGCTCCATGAATCCCGCTGGAATGGTCCAAAGTCCATAGCTCGGTTCAATCGCTCTTTTGCAAAGCAATATCCGATCCTGCCAACTGACGATGCAGCCAGCGACGACCTTGGGATTATGGTAGTGAACCATGCCGCACTCATCACAGACAAAACGCGGCAATGTGTCACCGGCAGGTATACGGCTGCTTACCGATGCACCACACATCGTGCAATAGTTCATGTGGATTTTTCTACTGGCCAATTTAGCTGAATCCTTTTTGTGCAGTTTGTTGAATTGCTGTAAATCTCAAGCAACTATTATGATCGTGAAATGACCACAATTCTGATTACTGTTCCATTTTTTGCAGTGATTGCTTGCGGATATTTCGCGACTCGCAGAAACATCCTCAACGCCGGGGGCCGAACCGGCCTTAATCTTTTCGTCTACTATTTTGCCTTGCCGGTGCTGATTTTCTCACTGATGGCACAGGCAGACCTGCGCGGCGAGTTTCAATGGACATTTGTCGCTGCCTACGGCTGTATCGCACTTCTCCTGTTCGCTGTTGGGCTGCTTATTGCCCGGGTTATCTTTAAACTGGATTTCAGCCTGCGTATTGTTTTCGCATCTGGCTGCATCTATGGAAATACCGGTTATCTCGGCCTGCCGTTCGTGATTATCGCGTTCGGCCAGGCGGCAAGTGTGCCGATGATCGTCTGCACCACGTTTGATCTCGCCATCATGCTGCCACTGGCATCATTGCTGCTGGAAAGAGCCAAAGCGTCGTCCAATACTTCCTTGAGTCAAGTTTACAGGAATACAGCCCGTTCTATTGTGCAAAATCCAATTCTGATCGCAGTCACCCTTGGTGTGCTGTTCTCCTTATCAGGACTGGAGATGCCGGAAGTTGCCGACCGTTTTGTCGTACTGCTCGGCTCTGCCGCGGCGCCTTGCGCGCTATTTGCACTCGGCTCGAGCCTGGATGAAGAACGGGCAGAATTTTTCCAGTGGCAAATCATGGCAGTAAGCCTGATTAAACTGGTCATTCATCCGCTGCTGATCTGGATTGCAATGTTTCACCTGTTTGAGGTTGACGACATTTGGGGCAGGAGTGCTATCATCGCGGCTGCGATGCCGGTCGCAGTTACGGTTTACATCCTCGCGCAACAATACAATACCTACATCGGTCGCACTTCTGCGTCGATTCTGATTTCAACGATAATCTCAGTTGCTACACTAACCCTGATACTGAACCAGATCGGATGAGCTGAATCAAGCATGCGCCTTTTGATCGACATCGGCAACGAAAACGCCAAGTGGAAGTTAGGCGACAATCGTGGTACATTCCCGTCTGAGCGCGCCAAATTTATTCAGAACCTGCAGATACAAACCGCAAATCTTGCCCCACCATCCGGGGTTTTATTTGTCAATGTGTCGGCGCGCGGCGTAGCTGAGGACATCAAGGCGTTTACTGCAGACAAGTGGCAAATCCCGACAATCGAGGTTGTACCGTCCGCTGAACAGTGCGGGGTGAAAAACAGCTACCACAATGCGAGTGAGCTTGGTGCAGACCGCTGGGCCGCATTGATTGGTGCACGTTCAATTTGTACCGGTGCTGCGATCATTGTGGACTCGGGAACAGCCGTCACGGTTGATGCTCTGGCAGCAGATGGCCAGTTCGTTGGCGGGTCAATACTGCCAGGGTTCAGACTCTCACGCGAATCGCTGTGGCGAAACGCGTCGGGTATTGGAGATTTTGAACGACAGGTCCCGACCATTCCAGCACGCAGCACTGCTGAAGCTGTTTCAAGTGGCGTGGTATATTCAATTGCCGGAGGCGTCGACTCCCTCATTCGAAGCTACGGTAAGTTGATCGGTCCTGCAGCACAACTTCTGATAACCGGCGGTGACACCGCTCTGATTACCGAATATTCATCATATGAATTTGAACCGTCACCCAACCTAGTTATCGTCGGTCTTGAGACGATCGCCGAAACCCTGTAACAATTGCGAACCGAATTTAGAGGAAGAATCATGAAACCAATCAGCCCAAATCGAAGACGCGTCGTCAACCTTGCAGACGGTGAATTCCTGCCATTTTTAGACGAAGACGGGCAGCACGATGGTGATGTGCTGCAGGTCAATCCCAACAAACCCACCGGATATGGATTTCATGTCTATCGAATGGCCGCTGGTCATTCCACTACCGCGCATATTCATGCCGGTGATGAAGAATTTCTGGTTCTTGAAGGCGAGATTGTTGACCATGATGGTTACCGCTACAGGGAAGGGGATTTGGTTTGGCTCGAGGCGGGTACTGAGCACAATTCGTACTCACCTGAGGGTGCGTTGATTGCCGTCTACTACCGATGAAATGAATGCGATATTTGTCGTTCATTTGCCTTTGCTTGACGAGCACGCGGCACTCAGTTCATTGTCGGGAACGATTGCAGGTCCAATCATGTGAATTTGATGATCAGGCGAAAGTCTGACGCGAAATTGGCACTGCAAGACCAGCAAATTTCGCTGGCAAGACAAACCACTGACCGGGAATGAGGGATCAAGTAAAACGATACGCTCAATCATTCTCCTATGCGACTTGTTTTATTTTTGAACCGGATTTCAAATTGAAGTTGCAATAGTTCAGTCAAGCATATAAGCTCCTGGGAGCTGGCGTCAGCGACTCCAAATTTCAGCCAGGGGGACTGCCAGGATTCGTCCTCCAGCAAACGGAAGTGTTTTTGTTCCGCTGTAGAAAACAATTCCCTTCTGGAATCCCTCACCGCACTGCTCGGCAAGTTTAACCAGACCAGCGATATCGTGAGATCGCACTGTATACCCGGCTTTCACTTCGACTGCCCAAGTCTTATCCCCCATTGTCAAAACCGCATCCACCTCAACATTGCTTTTATCCCGATAGTGCCATATTCGAAGGTCTGCATGTGTCTTTTCAGCTTCACTTAACGGTTGCAGCTCAATAACCTCCATCCTGCCGGCCAGAGACTCTGTAATGCCAGGCACAAGCAGCAGATTGGCAGATCCGGTCAACAAAAATCGACCAGGCTGGCGATTCTGATCGACCGAAACCTTTATTGCATCGACAAGTTCTGGAACTTTCTGTACTTCATCGATCGTAACCACATCGGGAAACTCCCGTATGTACCCCACCGGATCATCTGCAGCCGATTGATATTCAAAAGCATCATCCAGACTGACGGACGGACGCGTTGCAAACATCTTTCGCACCAAAGTTGTTTTACCGGGTTGTCTCGGCCCGAGCAGGCACACAACGGATGTATCTGACAATGCTTCTCGAACGACTGGTACAATTCGACGCGGATAAAAACGACTTATCTCATTCATGGCTTGCTCGCATTCATTTGGAACAGAAGTACTTTATTGACTGACCGGAGTAGATCTCCGAGTCCCGTAATATTGCGACCGAATGTATATTAATTCGATGACTGTTTGTATCGTAAAGGTCTGTCCTTTTTGATACTAGTCAATATATGGATGGTTTGAGTACAGCGTCTTTGCGCGCCCGCTCTAACGCATTGTCTGCGCTACTTTAACAATAGACAGATACCCAATCCAGTTTCGATTCAAAATCAGTTAATGGACGAAACCGGTTTCAAACCCCTTGAATTGAAAAATAATTCCGTCACTGGCAGTAATTGAAGACACGTCATGTACGCTTGGCTCATCTATCATCGGGCGTTACCGGAAAACTCAACCGAACACATTAACTGCGGCTTTTGCTTCGCTCCGGATCAAAAAAGCTTCTAAACGATGCGCGCGCCTGATATCGCTCGCCTGCAATGTCAATTTCCCAACTGCCATGTTCGATCAAATCGGGTTCTACACCGCCGGCATAGTGTACGTAACCCAGTCCAACTGATGAGCCAAGCGTAAAACTGTATGCACCAGAAGACAGATAGCCTGCAACTTTCCCATCAAGATAAATCACCTCTTCTCCCCAGATTACAGGCTCCGGGTCTACCAGCCTGAACGCGACAAGCCGCTTTTCAGGATATGCGAGCTGGAGTTGGCTCAGCAAAGTGGTCTGACCCAAGAAAGAGCCGGGTTCGTTCCACTTGCCTGAGCGTCCGAGACCCGCTTCGACAGGTGTATCATCCGGTGTTATATCGAGACCGAATTCCCGGTAGGCAGCCTCCAGACGAAGGTGTTCAAGCGCATGATAACCGGCCGGTCTCAATCCATATTGCTGGCCCGCCACCATGATCCGGTCAAAAATATCCTGCGCAAATTCAGACGCAATCAGCAACTCCCACCCGAGCTCTGCGACAAACGTGAG
>JAJDZL010000167.1 GCA_022824665.1 Gammaproteobacteria bacterium
AGTTCGGATTGGACCATTCGCCTAGTGCAGATCTGTTGCTGAATGCGCTGAAACGCAAGTCTAAACCGGCTCTCGATGAGCTGTACAGGCGGTTCAATTTACCTCAACAGGCCCAGAGCGCGTTTCACACCTTGATTGAACTCAACGGTAGCGTTGATGTGCTCGATGATGCCAGTAGACAACTCAGTGGAATGAATCACAATTTACCTCAGCTGCTCGATGAATTCGAGCATGTAGTGCGCCATGTCGCCCGGCAGGCAAGCGACGTTTCGGTGCATGTGGATTATGCTCAGGTCGGGGGTTATCAGTATCACACAGGCATCATTTTCTCTGCCTACGGTTCGGGATATGGTCAGCCGCTTGCAAAGGGCGGGCGCTATGACGGTGTGATGGCGGCCTATGGAACACCATGCGCTGCAACCGGTTTCAGTGGCGACTTACGTTTGCTTCGCCGCGCAATTCGGGGTCAATGCACGAAAGCAGTGTTGATTCCTGCCGATAAGCATGTTCCAGAGCATGTGGTGACTGAACTGATTGAGCAGGGTAACCGCGTAATTCGCCACCTCTCCGATCAGCCAAAGGCAAGTTTGGGTGAGATCTGTGATCGCGAATTGATTGACCGCGCTGGCAATTGGTGTGTTGTTCCGATGAATTTTGATCAACACGCATCGTGATGCAAACTTTAACGATTATTGGTGGCCAGTGGGGCGACGAAGGTAAGGGCAAGATCGTCGACTGTCTGAGTGAGCATGCTGACGCGGTCATTCGTTTTCAGGGTGGGCACAATGCCGGCCATACGCTGGTTGTGGACGGCAAGAAAATTGTCTTGCATCTGGTGCCTGCGGGAATTTTGCGCGATCACGTAACCGCATACATCGGCAACGGGGTGGTGCTGTCAACTGACGCACTCAAAAAGGAAATCGATGAGCTTGCCGTGCAGATTGGTGATGTCTCCGACCGATTGAAAATCAGCGAAGACTGCACTTTGCTGCTGACCAGTCATGCTGCTTTGGATCAGGCAAAAGAATTAAAGCGCGGCGGTCAGGCGATCGGAACGACAAGCCGCGGAATCGGTCCTGCCTATGAAGACAAGATCTCCAGACGTGCACTCAAGATGCATGATCTGTTCGATCTCGAATCGGCGCGGGACAAAGCTGCTGATCTGCTTGATTACCACAACTTTTTGTTGACTCGCTACTTTGGAGTCGACGGTGTTGACAGCGATCAGGTCATTGCAAACCTGCTTGAAGCTGCCGAGTGGCTCCTGCCAATGGTTGCCGATGTTGGCTATGAGGCCAATTGTCTGATCAAACAGCGAAAGAAAGTTCTGTTTGAAGGGGCACAGGGCGTTATGCTGGATATCGATCACGGCACCTACCCATTTGTGACCTCGTCAAATACAAGCATTGGAGCGGTAGGCACCGGAGCGGGTATTGCACCTTCACGAATTGATCACACTCTGGCAATTGTCAAGGCCTATGTAACACGGGTTGGCAGCGGACCTTTTCCAACTGAGCTTCACGACGAAACGGGCGTTGAGATTGCCAGGGCAGGGGCGGAATTCGGTGCGACAACCGGCCGGCCGCGCCGCTGCGGATGGTTTGATGCTGTGTTGATGCGTCGCGCACATCAACTGAATCAATTTAACGGGCTGTGCATCACGAAGCTTGACGTACTCGACGGACTGGACGCGATCAAGATTTGTGTTGCCTATGATGTCGATGGCTCCAGTCGGGACAATGTATCCGGCAATGCCAGGCAACTTGAAAGGTGCGAGCCGGTCTATGAGCAAATGCCTGGTTGGCAGGAAAGTACCTGCGGCATTCGGGATTATGATCAGTTGCCTTTAAACGCCAAGCGTTACCTCGAACGAATTGCCGAGCTGACTGAAGTGCCAATCGACATCGTTTCGACAGGTCCAGGACGCACAGATTTGATATATATGCCTTCGATGTCTGCCTGGTAATGCTTCGCTGACTACGAGTGGATTTTTTGATTTTTTGGCGGCTTTGCCAAGCCGTAAAAGATACGTCTTAACGATTCGATCAGATGGTGATCTGGTCCCCGACCGAAATTCTTCCGCCTTTGTCGATACAAGCGCGCAGCCCAGCCTGACGCCGCCACAGTTTAACAAGATTGGGGTGGCCAGTCAGACCACTCAAATAAGTACACGGTTCACAAAAGCGCAGGCCAGTGAGCTGAACGTCTCCGACCTGAAACGTTTTATCAACCAAACTGTTGAGGTCAACTCCGCTTGTGACCACGTTTCTTCGGGACTGGGCGTAGTCGAGTTTGATGCCATGTTCTTCATACAACCGTTCGAAAGCGGCAGTTTCAATCAGGGTAATTTCCTGATCCGGTTTGATGCTGGCATCGGTAAGCCCGCCGGATAAAGAATAATAACGGTCTCCGATGAGACCGCGTCCGGCAACTGCGATCACTGAATCAACTGAGCTCATATCGTCGCCGGGTTCAGGACATGTGAAAATATTGATGACTGTTCCATTTTTCATTTAATTTAAACCTTCAAAAAAACATAGCTGCTGGTTTTACGCTTGTACCTTGAAAATGAATTGCCGCATGGCGTGCTCAAAGATACAAGATGCTCAAACACCCTCAACAATCGTGATATCCGCGATGCCTGCGTCTGCCCGATACGATTTGGCTTGCTGGTATTCGTCTGACTGGTAACAGGCAATGGCATTCTCAAGTGAATCAAACTCAATTACGACGTTTCGTTGGCGGCTTTCGCCTTCCATGATTTGGCAGCGACCTCCGCGGGCAAGAAATTTTGCCCCGTATTTTTGAAACGCAGGTGGTGCTGATTCGACGTATCGCTGGTAGTTGTTTGAATCTGTCACGGTAACGTGAGCAATCCAGTATGCTTTTGGCATCTTGTTGACCTCAAAGTGATTTAGTTTGACAGCTAATCAGAATCAGTACCGTAAATTCGTTCAGAAAAAGCGTTCGAAATTCTAATGATTCGGATAAAGAAGCGTCTTATCACGGCACTGGAAAGTTGCTGTTGAACGCTGAATAATACATGCTATTGAACTCGCTGGTAAGCTATTTTATTCGTCATGGAGACGATGAACCGGATGCCAGATTAATGAGTTGCTCAATTGAATTCAACTCACTTTATGCCAGCATAGTGAATTGGCTTCGATTGCTGGAAAACATTTTCTGCAAAACATGCTCAAAATTAAGAATAATCTAAGCCATAGATTGGTGATCAACTGCGCTTTGAATAAGTCATGTCAGTATTAAAGCAAACGATACTGCTGATATGGAGCCTGCTGGCGTGTATTCCCGGGCTTCGTGGATTGTCAGTGGTCAAAAATCGGGCAGCCTATAACACAATAAATCAAAGTGCTCAACGATATCATCATATGGACGAGCGTCTTCCGGAGGACGTTGAAGATGTACTTGAGCTGTCTGCTGTATTGGAAGTTCGGGAATATGATTTCTTTGATCTTGCATATCGCTGGTGGTTTGGACGTAGACCGAACAGTCAGGTTCTGGAGAGTCATTTCGCAAGGTATATGTTTAACAAGATTGTTCCGCATTGGGTTAGAAATTACTGCCGGATGATTCTTGATTTACAGAAACAGGGCAAACTTGATAAAGAAGAGCTGGGGATATCACGATTGCCGGAAGCAACACCGCAATCAGTGCGTGCTGGATTGCGCTATCTGGTTATGATCCTGATGACGATGGGGCTGTTGATTTTGATTGCTGAACTTGCTATTCAGTTCAATGCATTGCCGTGTATGTTTCCTCCTTGTTACTGATGGCGCGAAATTAGCATGGGCTTGGACATCTTTTTTTTAATCATCACGGGTGCTGTAGCGTATCACGCACTGACCCATCGCAATGAAGAAGGTGAGAGAGATACAGTCCGTTTGCTGTTTGGCTGTATTGCGCTGCTGTTTTTCTTCCGGGTGTTGTTTGTTGATGTACTGGAAGTCTGGAATTAGTGGGTCGTGAAAACGCGAGTCGTAGAGACTTAAGTTTACGCGCTCGGCCATGATGAGTCAGCATCACGGTGTGTCGAGATGCCGTTTTGCACGTTCGAAACAACAGCTGCGCGTTCGATCAATTCTGTCAACATGACTGAACTTTGCCCGGGACGCAGTGTGCTGACGTTGCGACTGCGCGCTTTATCTTTTTCGAAGCATCGAATCCAACTGCTCCAATCTGGCAGGAGTGCCGATATCCAGCCAGGCTCCCTGATGATGCACACCGGCCAGCCTGCCAGACTTAACGCAGTCCAAAAAAACATCGCGTAGCGGAAAGACGGCTCCCCGCGCAGGGACAAAAAGCGATTTACGCAGTAGCGATATACCGCTAAAGGTTAGTTGTTTGGCTCCTTTTCGATTGGAACGAAGCTGGACTTTGCCATCAATCAGTGCAAAATCCCCGTCGGGATTGTGGGATGGATTATCGACCAGTACCAAACAGCCATCCGCGTCACTCGAAACGTTAAGCGTCTCAAACGGAAAATCGGTCC
>JAJDZL010000045.1 GCA_022824665.1 Gammaproteobacteria bacterium
AAACAATAATCTCACACCGAAACAATTCGGACAGATGTCGGAACTCTGACAGGAGAGATGAAACGCACTGACCTGCAAGCCGCTCTCGGCGTGAGACATCGACCGCATTTTTTCGAGGCTTATCTTCGGCCTGCTCTTGCCGGTGGATTCATCGAGATGACAATTCCTGATAACCCAATAGTCCCAGGCAATCCTATCGACTCACGTCAGCCGGAATGATGCTCGCTGAGCTGGTGCGATCAGGAGACACACCAAATTAATTCAGTTCGCGTCTTTTGAATCGGTAAACGAACCGAAGGGACCTTACTGATTCCAGCTTAAGCGCCTACAATTGCCTCCGGCTTCTTATCCAAATAAATCGTCGCGACACCCGCTACAACCAAGATTGTGCCGAGAATCTTTTGCCAGCTGAGGGGCTCTTTGAATAGCAGCCATGCGATGATCAAAGTGACAACAATCGTTCCGCTGACAATAAAAGGTATTGCGATATTGGCTGACATTGGCGGGGAGTCTCCGAACCCGCGAAACAGGAAAAAATAACCAATCTCTGCACAGCCGATACTGAAGCCTGCCAGCGCCGCCCAAGAAATTGCGGAGGTTGGAAGCAGGGCAAATGAAAGCTCTCCTCGAATCAGCAATCCAGCGGCAAAAACACATGATGCGACCAGGGCTGCAAATTGCAAGGTCATCGTCGCAAATATGATCGACGTGGATTCAATTGGTACGTAGCTGCTCGAGACCTTGATCAACAGATTGTAGCCAGCGTACATTAATGTAATGAACAGTAGGAGAATTAGTGAAATTGACATTGCCCGGGCCCTGCACGAGTTGGTTAGATGCGATCTATCGAGCGACTTCAGCCGTCGATGAGATTTTCGAATTTGTAGTAAAGCACAAAGCTTACAGTCCATTTATGAAAGGTAAGCGAATTCATACTCTGACGTATGTATGGTATTCTATGCTGAATGAGATAACGAGACTGAGTTGTCCTTGTAAACACGGCAAACGGGATTGCATCAGTTCAATATTGAGAACTCTGGAGAGTAGCGTAAAAAATGGGATTATTTAGCCGACTGATGGGTAAAGGTGAGGCCAGCAAAGCTGAGCCAGAAGTGGAGCAGGTTGACTATAACGGATTTAAAATCCAGCCATCCCCACTGAAACAGAACTCAAACTACGTGACCGCCGGGTATATCCGGAAAATGGACGAACATGGCGAAATGAAAGAACATTATTTCATTCGCGCCGATACGCACGCTGATTTTGAAACAGCATGCAAACACGCTGTTTTCAAAGGTGAGCAGATTATCCGGGAATCCGGTGAGCAGGTATTTGATCGAAAGTGAATTGCGAGAGTTGGCTGTTATCAGTTTTCGATGAGTTCAGTCCTCATTAACCGAGTTTGAGACAAAGTTCTGCACGATCTTTTCAGCTAATTCATCAGCATCAATGGAGCCTGTCTGAATTTGCCTGGCCAAATGATGGCTTCCATCCGTGTTTTGTTGCCTGAATTGCCTTTCAACACTTTCTCCCAGGATCCGGGCGACAATCTTCTTCGATCGCAGATTCACAGCTTCGGATCGATCTCCTTGAACAGCCTCACTGCCGTGTCTGTTAATTTCAGCAACCAGTTCCACGATACCCTCGTTTTCTGTCGCACTGGTTTTTAATACTGCGGGCGTCTTTGCCGAGTGTCGCAAAGCGATTGCATGGTTGAGCTCGCTGACAGTGAGATCGGCTTGTGGCAGATCAGCTTTGTTAACCACGATAACGTCGGCAATCTCGAGCAAACCGGCCTTGATGGCCTGAACTTCATCTCCGAGACCGGGTGATTCGATGACGACTGTAGTATCAGCCAGCTCTGAAATTTCGATTTCTGATTGCCCTGTGCCAACAGTTTCAACAACAATGATGTCCCATCCGGCGGCATCAAATACGTGAACAATATTCAGTGCAGTTGCCGACAGCCCGCCAAGGTGTCCGCGCGCCGCAACTGAGCGAATAAATACATCATCGTCATCTGAGTGCCCCGCCATACGGACGCGGTCCCCTAGAATTGCGCCGCCGCTGATATGACTGCTCGGGTCCACTGCGAGTACCGCGACTGATTTACCAAGTTTGCGAATTTCTCCAATTGCAGTATCGATCAGTGTTGATTTACCGACACCTGGTGGTCCGGTTATTCCGACAATGTGTGCGCGGCCGAGATTGCTTTCGATCTCGTTAAGGATATCCGAAGCGCCTTCCAGGTTATTCTCAACAACGGTGATTGCTCTCGCGAGTGAGCTTCTGTCCGTGCGTATCAACTCGGTCAATGGCTGTGCTTGTGGTACGCTTGCTTTACTACGGTTCGCAGCCATCACAGTATCGTTTGCGGTTGTCCAAAGCCAAGTTCCTGTCGAATGCAATCGACCACTTCACCGTGTGTGACCCCGCTCGACACTGCATCAACAATTGCTGCGAAAACATTTTCCTGCTTATTTCGCGCAGCTTGTCGTAGCCGGCTGAGGGCTGCATTAAAGTCCGCCTGACTTCGATTCGCTTTAAATTGCGAGAGCTTGTGCAATTGCTGTGAGATGATTTCATCAGTTGGCCGTTTGAGCGGCTGCGCGCTCGATTGATCGTCTTCATGGAGATACTTGTTAACCCCGACGATCGTCTGTTCCTTGCTGTCGACGCGGGTTTGAAAGGCCAGTGCTGATTCACCAATCCAGCGCTGCACCAGACCCGCTTCCACTGCTTTGAACATGCCCCCAACATCATCGATCTGATTCATTGTTCCGACAATCTTTTCTTCCATTTGGTCCGTCAGTGTTTCAACGTAATAAGACCCCGCCAAAGGATCAATAACGTCTGCACAATGGGCCTCTTCCCGAATAATGTTTTGCGCGGCAACCGCAATCCGGGCCGCTTCTTCTGTTGGTACGCTGAGAACCTCATCGTACGAGTCAGTATGCAGAGACTGCAACCCGGAAAACACGCCTGCCAGTCCCTGAATGGCGACGCGGGAGATATTATTGAGCGGCTGCTGGCGAGTCAGGTCGACTCCGGATGTTTGCCCGTGAAACTTAAAACGCCAGGTTTTGGGATTGGTACAGCCAAACCTCTCCCGTACTATCCGCTGCCAGATTCGTCGACCCGCACGACACTTTGCGATTTCCTCGAAAAAACTGATCGAAATGTCAAAAAAGAACGTAAAGCGCTCAAGAAAAACCTCCGGATCAAGTCCGCGCTCGATGCAGTCATCCGCGTATTGAATTGCAGTTGCAAGGGTAAAAGCCATCGCCTGAGCCGGTGTTGCACCTGCCTGCTGGGTATGCTGTCCAACGACAGACAGCGGGTTCCAGTTTGGCACCTGTTCCAGGCAAAATGCAATGTGATCGACCAAAACCCTTCTCGAACCCTCAAGCGACAGTCGAAAGAACATATGATTGGCGATGTAGTGCGAAATATAGTCGCTCTGATTGGAAGTGCCTGAAACTTGATTCCAATTGATGCCGCGCCGTTTTGCGACGCCTAACAGCAGTGCCTGCAAAGTGAATGGCAGCGGGTCATTCATCGCGGTTGACAGTGCCGCGATGTCGACATTTTGAAAGCAGCGGTCCATGTCTTCAATTGTGTTAACCACAACCCCGCAGGTGCCCAGGAGTTTTTGGTCAACTTCATCGGCATCGTAGCCTCGATACACTGAGTTGCAGGGAATCAGACTGACTGCGGTGGTGCCGGCATCCAGCAATTTGAGCAATCGCTCGTTGTAATCAGCTGGCACACCATAGCCAATTAACTGTCGTTGACTCCAGGTGCGTCCGCGATGCATCGTTGGGTAGATGCCGCGGGTCATCGGAATCTGTCCGGGGTAACCGAGCTTTTCAGCATAGGCCTGCTCACTCCAGTCATCCGGAGTGTAAAGTGGTTTCACTGGGATTCCAGACCGGTTTAGAATCTCCTTTTCCTTCGGCAAGCGCTCCTCGTATTGCGCTTCCCATTGCAGTTTTGCTGCATCTGGTTCTGGATTCATTAGTTGGACTACGTTAGATTTTTTCACTTTTCACGGCTCTCCATTGTTGCAGGGATTGGATACGGGCTTGTCTTGCGAGCTCATGAACGAACTTGGAAATCTCAGTCAGTGAACTGCCCGGGTGAAAGACTCGGGCAACACCGTCACGCAA
>JAJDZL010000044.1 GCA_022824665.1 Gammaproteobacteria bacterium
GGCTTACGCACAAGCGGACAATACTGGGGTGCTGGCGTTATCCACAATGGATTGGTGGGTCATCGCTGGTGCTTTTCTGATCGGTGTATTAATTTGCTTGTTGGGTGCAAAACTCTCCAAGGTCTCACAAATCAAGGCAGATCAGTCTGCCAATGATGATGACGATATCTCGGCAAATTCACTGCAACAGGCGACGTCAGATCGAGGGCGCGTTTTGGCAATTTTTGCAGCAGGCGGGCTGGTAGCGGGTTTGCTGGTCGGCGCGGCAACGCAGTTCCAAGCACTTTGGGCATTGGGCATTGTCGGAGCCTTGCTGGCTTTATTGGCACTGGTGCTGTTAGGAGTCATTCAGGTCAAACAGAGTCCCTTGTTCCAATTTGCGACCCAGGAGCAGTATGCCGGCAACATGCAGCTTGGGGCAGGCACTTCAGTGCTATTGATGGCAACTGCCATTTTTCTGATCAGCAAATTGCCCGGCTATGGAATTCATGACAGTCAATTGCAATTGGCTGCAGGAGTCGTGGCGGGTTTGGTTTCTGGTTTCATGTTCGGTGCGTTACTATTGCGCTTCAATGCTGAATTTGTCGATTCGATCGGCCAAATTCAATCAATTCGCCGGCTTGCAGGTGTTGCCACAATTGCGCTTTCCATCCATGTGACAGGGCAAATCCCTGCAGTTCCGGTGCTATTTCTCTGGGCCGTGTTCCTGGTTGTACTGGCAATTTACTGTGGCGCAACCTCCAGATTGAATCAGCCTGTTTCGGCCAGCCAGCAGTTGTTCAAAGGGGTGGGAATTGTTTTCCTGATTTTTGGAGTGGTTGGCCTGGTGAGTGCGTCATTTGGCTATCGCAATTTCTCCCAGTCACTGTCTGAATTTTCCGCGCTGGTTGCCTCCGGTGGTGCGATTGGCAATAATCCGAGTGCGGTCTCCGCCGAAAAAGTGTTTACCTATGCAAAGTCTACAGAGCAATTCGACCAATTGCTCAGCGAGGCAGCTGCGGCCGGCAGACCTGTTGCAGTTGACTATTACGCGGACTGGTGCCTGGATTGTAAGCGCATGGAACGAACGACGCTGAAAGACCCGACCATCGTTGCTCAGCTCACCGAGACGTTTCGCAGCGTCAAGATTGATTTAACTGACCCGAATGACCCATTCGGGCGCACCATCAGAAAACGCTATCAGGTTTTTGGACCACCTGCGATGCTATTTTTTGACCGCGCAGGAGACTTATCGGAGCCATCACCGGTATACGGTTATTTGAATGTGACTGAATTAAACGAACTGCTGCTTCAGGTTCAATAGGATTGCACCTGGCAGCGAAGCATTGGCTGCCGAATCCCCTGTCAATCGCCCGTCTTGCGCAAATTCTCCGGCTATGGAGCCCACCCCTGACTGATATAATTCGATCGCAACTGCTTTCAAAAAGCAGTCAATCTATATCAGCACGCCAGAACTGAATTGATCTGCTAGTATTTGTGTACCCCTTTGTCCTGAACGATCGCTAGCCGTTGTGGATTCGAAGTATCTTCAACGGATTTTGCTGGCGCGGGTATATGATGTCGCTGAGGACACTCCGCTGGACTACGCTTCGAATCTGTCGCGCAGGCTGAAGCACGATGTCTGGCTTAAGCGAGAAGATCAACAGCCAATTTTTTCCTTCAAAATCCGCGGCGCATATAACAAGATGTCCCGCATTTCGGCCAAGACACTGAAAAAAGGCGTGGTAGCGGCATCGGCAGGCAATCACGCTCAGGGTGTTGCACTGGCAGGCCGAACCCTTGGTTGTCCGGTGACGATCTTTATGCCGGTCACCAGCCCGGAAATCAAGGTCAAGTCAGTAAAAGGCCTCGGTGCAACCGTTAAACTGATCGGCGACAGCTATGCAGAGGCTGGCGCGGCAGCAAGCGAGTATTGCAAGCGTCACAAACTGCGGCTGATTCCTCCCTATGATGATCCCGATGTCATTGCGGGCAACGGTACCGTTGGACTTGAGATCATGCGTTCGATTACGGGCAATGTCGAAGCCGTCTTCGTCCCGGTTGGCGGCGGCGGATTAATCGCCGGCGTTGCCGCCTACATCAAAAGCATCAGTAAGCAAGTCAAAGTCATCGGAGTCGAGCCAATGGACTCTGATGCGATGAGTCGATCACTTGGAGCCGGCAAACGCATTAAGCTCAAGGAAGTTGGCATATTTGCGGACGGTGTCGCAGTCAAGCAGGTCGGCAAGGAAACATTCAGGCTTGTTCAGAAATACGTTGACGAAATTGTGCTGGTTGATACAGACGAGATTTGTGCCGCGATCAAGGACATATTCGAAGATACCCGCACCATTGTCGAACCGTCCGGCGCGCTTGCAGTGGCTGGACTCAAACGGTACTGCTCGAAACTGACACGCAATGGAAAGGGATTCGTCGCGATCAACTCAGGCGCGAATATGAACTTCGATCGATTGCGACATGTATCCGAACGGGCCGAAATCGGTGAACGGCGGGAAGCGATCCTGGCAGTGACAATCCCCGAGCGTCCGGGCAGTTTCAAACAATTCTGCTCAACGATCGGAGAGCGCAATATTACCGAGTTCAATTATCGTTATGCTGACACGGACAACGCGCACGTCTATGCCGGTATCCAGATCAGCAGCAGGCAAGAGCTCAACGCAATGGTTGAAGTACTTGAAGCTCAGAAATATCCTGTACTCGATCTGACCGACAACGAAATGGCAAAAATTCATGTTCGACATATGGTCGGTGGACCGGCGCCAAACGCATACAATGAGAAAGTCTATCGATTTGAGTTTCCGGAAAGACCGGGAGCGCTACTGGATTTTCTTCAGAAAATGGGCAGTTCCTGGAACATCAGCATGTTTCATTATCGAAATCATGGCACGGACTTTGGACGGGTTTTGTGTGGCATTCAGGTCCCGGCCGAGGAGATGCCCGAGTTTAAACGATTCTTGAAAGTGGTTGGTTACAACTATGTGGAGGAGTCCGAAAATCCAGTCTACAAGATGTTCTTAACCTAAATCAAAAAAAAAGAGGAGACTATGACGCAATCAAGTAAGGTGGAATTTATTGGATTGTATGTAATTCCCGGCGAAGGCACAGTTGCAGCACTTCGTGAAGCAGCTGAAACACAGCTGTTTGACAAGCAGGGCCTGGAATGGAAAATTATTGAAAAGAAAAAGGCCGGGGACGATACTGAGGTTGAAGAACAGGCACTCGCGCAAATCAGACAGAGCGACGTTGCCAGCAATGGCTTCTACTGATCTTCTATAGCCCGCATCAGCAATGGCTTGTACCCTGCCGTGGCCGCATTGTTCTGAACCCCCGCGACTTCTACCCGGAGAGGTGCATTTGTGGTCCGCTTCTCTCGCTGCTGACGATGAGCAGTATCGATACTACCAAAGCTGCATGAATCCTGAGGAGATGGCGCGGGCCAATCGCTACGCAATGGCAACGTCGCGCACCCGCTTTATTTGTGCGCGGGCTATTTTGAAACTACTGCTATCCAGGTACATCGGGAAAAACCCGGCCGAGATCAGTTTCCGGCTAGGTCCTTTGGGAAAACCCTATCTACCACCTGCCAGTGGTAATTTCTTGCAGTTCAATTCAACAGATACAGAGGAAGAAGCGCTATTTGCGTTTTGTCTCGATGCTGAGATCGGGGTTGACATCGAATACAAAACGCGTAAGGTTAACCATGCGATCATTGCTCATCGTAAACTGACTGAACAGGAATACAGCTACTATCGCGCACTTCCGGCGAGTCAGCGAAGATTGTTTTTCCTGTCTGTCTGGACCAGAAAAGAAGCCTATGGCAAGGCGATTGGTGTTGGCATAAAGTATCGTCTGAATGAAGTGAACCTGATTGATGAAAATCAATCACCACGCATTTCAATTCGCGATGACGCGGGCGTTGTTTGGGAAATTGTACAGATCGAACCGGCCGCGGATCTGGTCGCCTCAGTGGTTACTGAAAATACGGGCTGGAACTTCCGCTACTATCGGCTGCCACTGGATGCGTATCGGTTATTCACCGTCGACCATCGATAAAATAAACGCCCATTCATCGGGACTCACCGGGGTAATTGACAAGCGGTTGCCGCGCTGCACCACTTTCATTTGAGACAGTGCCGGTTCACGCTTGAGGTCCGCTAACGAAACAATGTGGGAAAACTTGCGTTCAAATTTAATGTCGACCATGAACCAGCGCGGATTGTCAGGATCGCTCTTTGGATCAAAGTAGGTCTCTGATGCATCGAATGCGGTGTGGTCGGGATAGGCTTCTCGAACAATTCGCATGGTGCCGACAATGCCAGGAACATCACACCTGGAATGATAGAAAAAAGCAAGGTCGTTGACGGCCATGTCGTCGCGGATAAAATTTCGCGCCTGGTAGTTGCGTATTCCTTCCCAGTAGGCAGTTTGGTCTGGTTCTGCGGCCAAATCATCTATCGAATAAACATCAGGCTCACTTTTCATTAGCCAGTATCTCATAGGCTGATTCTCAGTTTTTGAAGTGATAAATCTGTTTGTCAGTGATAGCCCCTTGAAGCGGGATATCCCAGGCATTTCGACCGATCGACAGGACATTTTGGAACTCGTGCGCAAGCCCTATCACATAAGGTCTTTGCCAGTGATGATTATGCCGCAAATGCTTAAGGGAGCTGTCGTAAAATCCACCGCCCATGCCAATGCGGTTGCCTGACGCATCAAAGGCGACCAGCGGTGCCAGAATCAGATCAAGCTGATTTGCAAACGCCCACCCATATCGGGCTATGTCCGGCTCCGGGATGCCGAACCGATTCGGCGACAGTCCATCGAGCGAGTGCGTGCGACCAAACAGCAGGCGGTTCTCTCCACCTCGATAAAGTACCGGCAGATAACAGCTCTTGCCCCGTTTCAGTGCATCCTGAAGCACCGGCGTAGGATCAATTTCCCCGTCATTGGGCAAATAGAATGCGATTCTGCGACTTGCCAGGTATAGACGGTGTTTAAGTGCCTGAGCGAGCAATCCGTGGGCTGCGGCCTGTTGCTGAGCGGATGTGAGTGCGCGCCGGGCCGCTCGCATGTCCTTGCGGACTGTGGATTGAATGGTTGACACTGGCGATGAGTCTTAAAGTCGAATGCCGCCCGCACGTGCCGGACCAGTCCCTGTAACCTTGAACCGATACGTTCAAGTGGGCAACTGGTGAGACAGCATCAGGTGCTTTGCTACACGGCAACGCTCACAACAGCTGACTCATTTTGTTCCCTGTTAATTTCTTTAGGTTCGAAGGGAATTAGACCGATTCGAACACTACAGGCGGCTATCAAACCGTGGAAAATTATAAATTTAATCTTCGAGTGCTGATTCAATTTTGTCGATCAGATGCTGAACATCAATGCTCGATTCGCTGTCTGCGGGGTCCGCTCCGCGACGCATCAGTTCATCGGTTAAATTGAGCGCAGTCAATACGGCCGCAGTCTCTAGTGAAACTTTCGGTGTCGACGAATTTCCTTGCAAAGCTGTAATTTCAGCTTGTAATGACTCGGCTGCAGCTAGCAGGATTTTTTGCTCTTCAGGCGGGCACAGAAGATTGAAGTCTCGCCCACCGATGTGTACCTTTACGGTTTCTGGTGAATTTTGCTGGGAATTGTCCATGCTAACAAACTGATTCAGTCAGAGTAGGTTAGTCCCTGGAGTGTGGTTACGGCCTGCTGGATGTGTTTACGCACCTCGGAGTTGTTGTCAAGCAACTTGGAGCGTTCCGCTTGCGCATCGGCAATTGCCTGCTTAAGTTCGGAATTTTCGTTCTTAAGCATACGGCAACTTTCTATCAACTCTGAAATTCGCTGTTCAAGAAGTTCAAATTCTGCTGTTGAAATGGCCATTAGTCCCCTCATCTCCAAAGCGTGTTCGATTATCAGAATACGCGTATTGTCCGATTTTGTCAAATTGAATATTTACAGGTTAAAATCGGATCATCGATTAGCGCCCAAATTTTTGCCCGAATTGTTCATTTTACTTTCTAAACAGCACGACAAATGATTGTTCGAGAAAAACAGAAACTCTCGCCTTTGATTGTTTCGATCACGGTTGCAAAATCAGTTGCATTTGTTGCTGGAGTTGCCGTATTCCTGGTGTTGCCAAAGCTGGTTTCAGAATTGAATCAAGTGCATCGATGGGCGTTGCTTTTCTGGTATCCCACGCTCGCAGGCGTCGCGGTGGCTTCCGACGTTGCTGAGTACGCACCGCTGAAAATCCTGCGTCCTCCATGGTGGCTTCGAACGGCGCTGATCGGTGGCTGGTTAAATCTGATGGTGGTATTGTTTGCCGCAGATATTATGCGAAATTACTCGCTGGTGGTGCTGTTGAGTGCCGGGACCCTGACATCGCCTTATTGGTTTTTACTCGATGGTGCGATCATCGCACTCGCATCCGGCCTGATCGCGCTTAAAGTCAAGGACTATTGCACCCGCGAGGAGACTATGTCAACCTCTCGGCGCTAGCCATAGTCAACCGGCAGGCATTGTGTACAGGAGCTTCACTGATATTGGAGTTGCAGTGATCTTATTTGCCTGATTCTAAAATTATGATTGTCGACAGTTAAAAATAGTATGATGAACACGGCCGATACAAGCGGTGCATTTTGTTACGCTTGCCGTCAGTAGTCATTGTTTGTGTCGTATTTCTTAATGTGGTTAATCTGTACATTGCATGGAACTGAATTTCGTAGAAATAAACCAAACGCTCAGACAGTACGACCTTGAAATTGATGCAGCCTACTTTCATGGCTTGCTCGCGGGGTTGATTTGCGCAGGAATCGAAGACGGTGATATTGATGATTGGCTGCCAGCGCTTTTTTATCAACGATTTGTGTCCCAAACGGATTATCAGGATTTGTCAAATAGTGTGCTGAGTGCCTATTACTCGATTCGCTCCGAACTGGATCAGGATGGATTCGGGTTCACAATCGTGTTGCCTGATGACTTGTACCCGCTGGATTTTCGGGTCGAAATGATGGGGTCCTGGTGTCGCGGTTATCTGGTTGCATTGATCGAATATGCACAAACTGTGGTCGAGTCTTTGCCAGATGATTGTGCAGAATTCGTCAGTGATGTCGAGCAGATTGTGGACATGGAGGTTGGTGAAGACGAATCCGAGGAAAGCCTGGATGAATCATTTATGACACTGGAAGAGCACCTGCGGGTCGGTGTTCAACTGGTGTACGAGAATATGAACCCTTTACAGCCGAGCTGATCGTCATCGCGGTACGTGAGGAGATACATGAGTAAAGAGCGCCGCGCAAAGCTGCTTGAGTCCATTGGCGACGGTATAGCCATCGTTCCCACTGCGCCGCATCAGCGACGCAATTCAGATGTGCTTTACCCTTACCGGCCTGACAGTGATTTTTACTTCCTGACGCATTTTCCTGAACCAGAGGCAGTTGCAGTACTGGCACCCGGCGCCGATGCGGGAGATTACATTCTTTTTTGCCGCGCAAGGGATCCGGCAAAAGAAATCTGGGACGGGCATCGGGCAGGAATTGAGGGTGCTATTGAACACTATGGCGCCGATGCAGCGTATCCGATATCGGATCTGGATTCCGTATTGCCGGGCTTGATGGCAAATCGTGAGCGAGTCTACTGCACCTTGGGTCGCTACGCAGATTTTGATGCCCGGATTGTCAGGTGGCTGAATCAGACGCGCCGGCAAATTCGCACCGGCATTAACGCACCTGGTGAAATCATCGAAATCAGTGAACTTATTCACGAGATGCGGCTATTCAAACAGCCCGATGAGATTGAAACGATCATGCATGCTGCAAGAATTTCGGCACAAGCGCACCGTCACGCGATGCAGTCATGTCGTCCCGGCATGACCGAGTATCAGATGCAGGCCGAAATTGAGTACTGCTTTGCAAAACATGGCTGTACAACAGCCTATCCGAGCATCGTTGCATCTGGCGTCAACGCGTGCATCCTGCATTATGTCGATAACTCGGATGAATTGTCTGATGGTGACCTGCTCCTGATCGACGCTGGCGCTGAACTCGATTGCTATGCAAGCGATATCACACGCACTTTTCCAGTCAATGGCAGATTCAGCGCTTGCCAGCGGGCGGTTTATGAAGTTGTATTGGAAGCTCAACAGCGTTCGATCGATACAGTCCGAGCAGGCAAGCGATACGATGATGTCGCTCAAATTGCGATCGACACGATTGTTGACGGTCTGATTGATCTCGGAATTCTCAAATGCGGCCGGCACGAAGCACTGGAAAGCGGCGCCTACAAGACCTACTACATGCACAAAATCGGACACTGGCTGGGAATGGATGTACATGATGTCGGGGCCTATCGGAATAAGTCTGGTGGCTCAAGAAAGCTCGAGCCCAATATGTACATGACGATTGAACCCGGGATTTACCTGGCACCGTCCGATGAGCTTGACGAGAAGTGGCACGGGATCGGGATTCGAATTGAAGACGATGTGCTGGTAACTGAGAACGGTGCTCGGGTGAGCACATCGGATGTACCGAAAAAAATTGACGAGATAGAGCACCTGATGGCGGGATAGCCGGAGGCGCTGCTTTACTGTTCGATACGCGATGAAAGCCGAACCCTATGACCTGATTATCAACGGTGGCGGACTGGTTGGCGCGAGTCTTGCCTGTGCGCTCGCTTCGCACGGGTTCCGGATCGCACTGATAGAAGCGAGTGCCTACGACAGCAAAAATCAGCCTAGCTTCGATACCCGGGCACTGGCTCTAACCTACAGCTCCGGAACTATATTCCGCAATCTGAACGTCTGGCAGGGGCTCGACGAATCCGAAGCCACCGCTATTCGCTATATCGACGTGAGTGATGCAGCGGCCGGTGGGCTGGTTCGTTTGCGAAGTGAGGACGTTGGTCGGCAGGCGCTCGGCTGGAACGTTGAAGCGCAGGCATTGGGTAAGCAGATATTTCGGGTTCTCGGTGAATTCGAAAACATCGACTTGTTGAGCCCGATGCGGCTGCAGGACTTATCGTTTACCGAGTCAGGTATTTTGGCAACGGTCCGCGAGAATCGTGGCGCCAGTGTACAGTCCCTGTCCGCCAGCTTGCTCGTTGTTGCCGACGGTTCGAATTCAGCACTGCGTGATGAGCTCAATTTCAGCGCTTACCGTGCCGAGTACCGTCAAAGCGCGGTGGTATGCCGAGTGGAATCAGATGCGCCCAATCGCGGCGGTGCCTATGAGCACTTTACCCGCTCCGGCCCGCTGGCGTTATTGCCGATTGGGGAACGCGGCTACTCAGTCGTATGGACGCAGGAGCAGGACGAACTTAAACGAACCATGCAGTTATCCAGAAGCGCGTTTGTGGAAAGTTTGCAAAACGAAATTGGCGAGCGCCCCTATAAACTGCGAAATCTTGTCGGTGAGCGAAAAATTTATCCGCTGACCTTGAGTCACTTGAAAAAATTTGTTCGGCCGAGGGTAGTTGTAGTGGGCAATGCCTCGCATACGGTTCACCCGGTCGCGGGACAGGGGTTCAACCTGGCGCTGCGCGATGTCGCGGCACTTGCGCAAGTTCTGAGTACACATCGAAGACGCGGATGGGACATCGGCAGCTACGATGTGTTGATCAGGTATGAACGCTGGCGGTCCCGGGAAAGCAATCAGGTAACCGGATTTACCGATTCCATGATTCGCATTTTTGCAAACGAATTACCGGTTCTCACACCCGCGCGAAGTTGGGTGCTTGATCTGTTGCAGACCGCCCCGCCAGTGAAACGGATGCTGCTCATGCGGACGATGGGTCTGTACGGCAAGCAGCCTGACCTCGCCAGCGAAGTTCAATAATCGGGAGTTGACGTTCGGTGAGTGCAGTTGACTATGACATCATTGTCGTGGGGGCAGGGGCCGTTGGTCTCGCGTTTGCAGCGGCTGCCAAACAATCGGGTTACAGTCTGCTGGTACTCGATTCAGGTCCCTTGCCGCAAGTCGATCAATCACGCTACGACCTCAGAGTCAATACGATCAATCTTGCCTCGGAAACCTTCCTGAAGTCAGTAGGTGCCTGGGATGGCGTAATCAGTAAGCGAGCGAGTGCCTTTCGACAAATCAGGGTATGGGATTCGGCTGGCGGGAGAATTGCGTTCAGTGCCGATGAGATAGGTGAGCACCACCTCGGACATGTCATTGAGGCCGATGTACTCAACGTATCTCTTTTGGAGCTGATCTGCCAGCAGGAGCAAACGGCCCTGATGCCGGAAGTACAGCTGGAGTCGGTTGAGCATGATCAGGGCAAGGCGCTCTTGTATCTGGCTGACGGTACCAGTGTCAGTTGCCGCCTGGTGATTGGTGCCGATGGGGGAAACTCTACCGTACGTACATCAACAGGCATCAAGGTGTCTCAAAGTCATTACGGTCAGCGGGCCCTGGTTGCTCAGGTTGAGGTGTCGGAACCGCAGCCTCAAACAGCACTGCAGGCATTCTTGCCGAGCGGCCCCCTGGCGTTTCTACCCTTGGCAGATGGTACTTATTCGATTGTATGGAGTTGTCAAAGCGCACTGGCTGATGAATTGCTCGGTGCTGCTGAAGCTCATTTTGAGCAGCAACTGTCTAAAGCGCTCGACTACCGGCTTGGCGACTCACGTCTTGTCAGCCAGCTCGTTTCATTTGATCTCAGAAGGCTTCAGGTTGAATCGTACTTTGCCAATCGAACGGTGTTAGCGGGCGATGCCGCACACATCATTCATCCGCTTGCCGGCATGGGTGTCAATCTTGGTTTGATGGATGCTGCGGTATTGAGCGAAGTTCTGCTCGGTATGGATCTTGCAAATGCGCAGCAAGGTTCGGGTCTATATCAGGCTTTGAGAAAGTACGAGCGCTGGAGAAAGGCCGCGAATACACCGGCCGGATTCATTATGGACGGGTTCGATTTTGGTTTCAGACATCCGTCCAAACTTGTACAGGGTGTTTTGGGAACCGGGCTGACACTGACCAATCGCATGGGCTTTGTGAAACAGGAAATCATTCGCCTGGCATGCGGGTTGAGCGGCGATTTGCCGGCACTGGCCAGGCGAGTTTGAATTCCTGAATTGACCTGATGAAGTTAAACCTCATCCTCGCGAAAAGTGACCAGGCTGTGAAGTGTAATCGGCGAGATATTCTCCCGACCTCCGAGGTCCGTCAATTCAATAACGACTGCGCAGCCGACGACTGAGCCGCCAAGTTTCTCGACAACTGCGGCGGTCGCACGAATCGACCCACCTGTGGCAATAAGATCGTCAATGATGACAATCTTGGATCCTTCATCAAACGCATCTGCACGCATCTCAAGCCGGCTGGTACCATATTCCAGCTGGTAATCGGCACCGACCGTCTTGCCGGGCAGTTTACCTTGCTTGCGAATGAGGTAGAGTGGTACATGGAGTTGGTAAGCCAGTGCCGCAGCGAACGGAAAACCGCGCGATTCAATGGCAACCAATCCATGTAGTTCGGTGTACTGAAAGTGCCGATACAACTGGTCAACAGCATATCGAAAAGCTTCCGGATGCTGCAAAAGAGAAGTGATGTCTCGAAATCGTATACCCGCCCGAGGAAAATCAACAATAGTTCTGATGCTGGTTTTTAGATCCATAGCCGGTTGTGCATTTTCAATACACCGGATCTACGCTGCAACCCTTATCTGTGATGCATCCGATAGACACGATTTTCTGTCCTGTTGCCTGGGAACAGAGCCTAAACTCCAAGTACGTCAATCGTAGCGGCGCGGAGAATCGCGGCCAGCCGATCAATTTCTGAATATTCAGTTACGATCGGTGGTGCCAGACAGAAAACATCACCGCGTACGCGGCTAAATAGGCCGCGTTCAATCGCTGAATTCAAGATTTTGTCACCAATTTTGTCAGCCGGGTCAAAGGGCTCTTTGGTTGACTTGTCCTTGACATATTCAACGCCCCAGAGCAGCCCAAGCCCGCGGATATCACCGACATTTGGATGATCCCCGATTGCACTTATCAGGTTATCCTGCAGTCGTTGTCCTTTTGCTGTTGCCTGCGAAAGAAAATCTTCTCTTTCGATCAAATCGATCATGGCACACGCGATCGCGCTGCCAATCGGGTGAGCGCTATAGGTATAAGCGTGCATAAATGGTTTTGAACTTGCTTCCATTGCGTCCGCAATTTCGTCACTGATACCAATGCCACCAAAGGGAAAATACCCAGACGTGATGGCTTTTGCGAACTGCACGATGTCGGGTTGGACATCCCAGTGCTCGAGCGCGAACATTTTGCCAGTTCGACCGAATCCGGTTATCACTTCGTCAGCCACCAGCAGCACTTCGTATTTATCGCAAATTTCGCGAATTCTCGGAAAATAGTCATCTTGTGGCGGAATCACACCACCGGATCCCTGCACTGGTTCGGCGATGAACATTGCTACGGTTTCAGGTCCTTCTTCAAGAATTCTCTTTTCGAGTTCGTTGGCGGCCGCTACACCCTGGGATACATCGGTGTCATCTGTTTCATAGCGGTATGGATAAGGCGAAGGGATGAATGAAAAGCCCGGGATGCGAGGCTCAAACATTGGCCAGTACGGCGGAATACCGGTTGCGCACATGGCTGCGAAAGTGACACCGTGATAGCCGAGCATGCGAGAGATAACCTTAGTCTTGTCCGGTTTACCTTTCAGTTTCCAGTAGTAGCGGGACATCTTAATTGAAGAATCGGTTGCTTCACCACCGCCAGAGGTCAGGTAGAAGCGGTTGATTTGAGGGTAGGTGATGCTTGCCAGCTTTTCGGCGAGTTCGATTGCTTTTTCGTTGGAACTGCCAACGTAGCCGGAGGCATAGGGCAGTTTGGCGTACTGGCTGGCAGCCGCATCGATCAGTTCCTGGGCACTGTGTCCGGCCGTGTTGTTCCACAGCCCGGCGAGTCCATCGATGTACTCTTTGCCATCAGTGTCAACCAGCGTGGACCCATACCCATGGGCCCAGATACGAGCATTGTCATGTGCACCACTCACGTGCAAGGGATGAATCAGGTGATTCTGATCAAGCGCTAGCATTTGCGCACGTGTATTTTTCATGTTTATGTTTTCTCCAGGTTATGCATATTGGAAGTGTGGCACCGTCGTAAATCTGTGCCTTTAATTGCTGTTCAACTGATATGTCTTTCTACATTGACACTTCAACCGATGCAATCGCGCCGTTCCATCCATGGACCTCAGGATCCAGAGCCGATCCTTCGCCCCCGGTGATTCCCGAATGCCGGCCAACGCTGCCTTCAGCTGAGACGCCTGAGAGGCCTGCTGCACTCGCATCTGCCCGACCGCTTGGGTCTGTAGGAATACCCGGTGTGTTTGGGGTGCCACCACCGGTAATCTGCTCATCATTGGCTTCCGTTCCGGCATCAATCGCATACAGGAACTGCGCGCCTTCGCGCAGATTTGCATTGTCAAGGGCAATAAATCCGTCGTTAGTCGGCAGAATCATCGAAACAATGGAAATGCGTGTATTCGTTTTGGCAAGGTTGAATGTAGTCGATTCTCCCGGGCCCAATAGATCACCGGCAGGATTCTTGATCAGCTCGGCGCCGGCAGTTTTGAATTGAGCTGCCAGTGGTTCAATGTCGCCACCCTCGGCAACGGCCTGCAATTCGGGTGAAGCTGCTTTTCCATAGGCGAACATATTGGTCTGACTGTTCGAGTGCCCGGCAACAAGCAAAGGAGTCAGGTATGAACCAGTCGAAAGGTTGGTCACGGTAATGGTGTACTGATCAGAATCCTTGTCCCAGAACTTAACCTTTGCCGTGAAGTTTTGAAAACCTTCCTTGAATCCTTCCTTGGACATGTTCTGGCAGCCGGACAGCGTAAAACTGAACAATACCACTATGATCAATGCAAATTTATTCATGTCAGCCTCCCCAAAAATTGGGCTGTTGCTACTTCGCGCAGCACACTTGTGGTTCGATTGAAACTGACCGTGATGTGCTCGCAATAAACTCGATGAAACTAGATTAAATATAACACGGCAGGGGCTTTACCTGCCAACTGATTCTCGTAGTGTGAAGCAGCCGCCCTGACTGACTTGCAGGTCGTTCGGGTGGTTTTTATTCGCCTGCGATATTGCCAGTGTTCCAGTCCGAACAGGAATTTCTCTGGCTCCACTTGACCAGTTGTTTAGCATCGGATCGGTGTGCATTAACCGAAGTGGTGCCATAACCTCGTTTTCATACTCGCACTGTCTGACTGAGTGAGTGCCTCGCGATCGCGCCGGATGCAAAATGCCGGCGACAAATTCTGTGTCGCTTCCGCAACCCGAAGCAGATTAATTGAATGAGGCGATTCAGGACACCATTGAATAAGCAGCCAATCGGCGAAATTACTCAACAAAATCATCTTGTGTATATGTTGAATAATGAACATGTAATG
>JAJDZL010000010.1 GCA_022824665.1 Gammaproteobacteria bacterium
ACGAAGCCGAACACGCAATAGAAGAACAGCAGTGATTCCCAGGGGTGATACAGGTGTCGATGAATAACCAGATCAAGGACTGCAACGAGCGCGCAGGCCGCGTAAAACCATTTCAGAATTCGCCGCAAGCCAACTGCACGCGGCAGTGCGCCGTTGGCATGTTCTTTTCGTCTGTCATTCATGTTCGAGCGCCTTCAGTGAACCAGCATTTGCATAAGGTCAAAAGCGAAATCAGGTGCAAAAAACAGGACTACGCAGCCTCCTGCACTGATCATCATGGCAATCAGAATGGTCACCGGGGCTTCCTTGATTTTAGTAGAGCCGCCGTCGTCAGGAAGATAGAACGCTCTTACTGCAATAGGCAGTAAATACGCCGCACTTAGCAGCGAACCGACAATCAGGGCTGCAACCAGCAGCCAATCCGAACTGTGGACGGTGCCAAGCAGCAGGTTCCATTTGCTCCACATGCCTCCTGTTGGCGGTGCACCAATGATTGCAACGCAGCCAATAAAAAACGCACTCATCGTAATGGGCATGCGCCGGCCAATGCCTCGCATTTGACTGATTTCTGTTTTGTGTGCGGCGACCAGGATGGCACCCGCACCAAAAAACAGGGTGATTTTCCCAAATCCGTGCATCAGCATGTGCATTCCGCCACCGACGACCCCGGCTGCATTTGCCACCAGGGCGCCAAGGACGATATAGGATAGCTGTCCAATGGTTGAATATGCGAGTCGTGCTTTCAGATTGTCTTTTCTGAGTGCAATGATGGCAGTTGCAAAGATTGTGAAAGCGGCAACATAGGCAAGATAGCGATGAATCTCGAGCTCACCTAACAAATCAATGCCAAAGATATAGACACAGACTTTCAGTATTGCAAAGACGCCAGCCTTAACCACTGCAACCGCGTGCAGCAGCGCGCTGACCGGTGTAGGCGCGACCATGGCAGTCGGCAGCCATCGATGAAATGGCATTAAGGCAGCCTTGCCAATGCCAAACACATAAAGGATGAGCAGCGCATTGAGCGTGGTTGTTCCGATGTCGCTGTCAAAAACACCGCCGGCCTGAAAATCCAGTGTGCCAGTTAGTTTCCAGGTCCAAATCAGCGCAAACAGTAAGAATCCAACCGACGTGCCCAACAGCAAAAAGAGGTAAATTCGTCCGGCCCGTTTGGCTTTTTCAGTCCCGGCGTGGGTAACCAGTGGAAAGGTCGATAATGTAAGTGCCTCGTAAAAAAGAAACAGCGTAAAACCATTGGCTGCCAGTGCGACGCCCATCGCACTCGAGATTGCGATCGCGAAGAAGATGTTAAATCGGGCGAGGTTGGTCTCGCCGTGTCCGCGCATATAGCCGTATGAGTAAATCGATGTGACAATCCAAAGGAAGCTTGCCATCAGTGCGAACAGCATGCCGAGTGGCTCAGCCTGAAGGGCTATGGCGACACCGGCAAAGGGTTCAAACAAGACCAGTCGCGCAACGGGTGCCTCACCCATGCTGTTATAGACGGACAATACAAGCAAAAATGTCACGATGGCGACAGACGCATTGATGGTCTCGTACAGCTTTGGAACAACACGTCCCAGCGTTGCGATCAGTACCACCGCCATGAGCGGCGCAATCAGGCAGTAGAATTGAACTGTTGTCGCACTCATGGTGTTATACCGGTGATTGCGGTTGCTGCCAAAGTTGCTGTGGAACCGGTAAACTGCGCGTCAATTCCAAAGTAAATATTTGCAGTAACCAGAACCCAGGTCGGAATCAGCAGCGACAGCGGCGCTTCCTGACGGACGATTTGTGTGTCAGGATTTTTTCTGAAATATGCGATTTCGACAATTTTCCAGACATACGCGGCAGTTACCAGTGAGCCGATCAGAATTAATCCAGCCAGCCACCAGTGGTTCTGCTCCAAAGCTGCGGAAACCAGGTACCATTTGCTGATAAAGCCCGTTGTAAACGGCACACCGATCAGGCTGAAGCCGCCGATCAGGATGGCCGCCATTGTCCAGGGCATGCGGCGTCCCGCATTCTCAAGTGCTGCAATGGTGGTTGAGCCCGTTGTAATAAAAAGCCCCCCAATGGCCATAAATATGGCGGTTTTCATCAGTGCGTGATTGAAAAGATGCAGGAATGATGCTGCAACCCCTGCGCTCGACGCAAGACCCAAACCAACTGCGATATAACCGATCTGACCAATGCTCGACCAGGCGAACAGGCGCTTGAGATCATCCTGAAAAATGGCAATCGCGGACGTCAGTATCGCACTGATAATGCCGGCTGCAAGAACAATGACATGGGTTGACGTCAGGTCACTGAAAAAATCGTCGGGAAATATCGCAAATGCCAGTCGCATAAACACGTAAACTGCTGCCTTGGTTGCCGTACCGGCCAAAAATGCAGTGACTGCATTAGGTGCATAGGCATAAGCGTTCGGCAGCCAGGCGTGCAGGGGAAACAGTGCCATTTTGATGGCGAGACCCAGTACAACGAAACCAAATGCGACGGCGACCGTATTTTGGCTGGCAAGTCCCGGCAGGCGCTCGGCCAGGTCAGCCATATTGAGGGTGCCGGTCAGCGCATAGAGAAAGCCGATGCCGATCAGATAAAACGTGGCGGCAATTGTTCCCATGATCAGGTAGCGCAGCGCCGCGGTCAGGCAGCGCCGGTCTTTTCCAAAGCTGATCAGAATGTAGGTCGATAGCGATGAGACTTCAAGGAAAACAAAGACATTGAAGACATCGCCCGAAACAGTGATGCCCGAAAGGCCTGAAAAACAAAGAATCCACGCGGTGTACAGCCAGCAGCGGCTGTGTTCCGGCACTTCCGCCTTGATTGAGTCGCGCGCATAGAAGATTCCAACCAGATAAATAAAACTGATGATCAGCAGGATAAAGGCATTGGCGCTGTCAATTCGGTATTCAATTCCCCAGGGTGCCGCCCAGCCGCCCAGGGCGTAGATGATCTCTCCGGAGGTATTGACCTGATTGAGGATAGCCAGGGAATTGACAGCGCATGCGAGGCCCACTGCCAAAGCGATCAGCCATGAAATTCTGGGCCCCCTGAATATTGCGCAAAGCGGGGCAGCCAGCAGCGGGATCACCACCTGCAGGGCACTTAGATGAAAACTCAGCACCTTAATCTCGCGCTACGTCCTGAACCTCATGATCGTCAACCGTCCCAAACGCGGATCGAATTCGCACAATCAGTGCGAGCCCAAGCGCGGTGGTTGCCACACCGACCACAATGGCGGTGAGTATGAGAACATGGGGGAGGGGATTGGAATAAATCTCCGCTTCGCTGGTCAGGATTGGTGCTGTCCCGCCGCTAACCTTTGCGATAGAGATGTACAGAATGAATACAGAACTCTGAAAGATATTCAGGCCGATAATTTTCTTGACGAAATTATTGGCGGTCATTACCACGTAAAGCCCCGTCATCATCAGCGCGACAACGATCCAGTAATTGACGATACCCAAGCCTTCCATGTGACTTCTATTCGCCTTCGCCTGGCTCGGTAACGCGGTAATTTGCGTAGCTTAGAAAAAGGGCAATCATGACCGATGCAACTGTGATGCCCACGCCAAACTCAATGAGCAGGATGCCGAGGTGCTGACCGGCAACGGCATCTTTAGACAGAACGCTGTAATTCAGAAACTCGCCGCCGAGCAACATGCCGGCTACGCCTACACCGGTATAAAGCAGCACTCCGAGCGATGCGGTCGTGTACACCAGGGACGGGGGCACCACCTTCATCGCGACATCTTTACCAAAGACTATTCCGTACAGAATAAATGCTGCGCCAAAAATCACGCCTGCCTGAAACCCGCCGCCTGGGCCGTAGTCGCCGTGGAACTGCACGTACAGCGCAAACAGCAAAATAAAAGGAATCAGAGCTTTGGCAACAACTTGGAGTATCAGGTGATGTTTCATCAGCTCAGTCCTCGTCGCGTTTGCCGGTGCGCCCGGCCAGCAGTGCAATCACACCGATTCCTGCGGTAAAGATCACCACCACTTCGCCGAGTGTGTCATAGCCGCGATAACTGGCCAATACCGAGGTGACCACGTTTGGAATGTCGATTTCGCTGACTGATTCTGTGAGATAGTATGGTGCGACATGCAGGTTGGCCGGTGCATTCGGATCGGCGAACTCGGGCATATCCATGATGCCAACAGCCAGTGCTGCGCCGAGAGCAATTGAAACGCCGAGCGCCAGTGCTGGACTTTTGCGATGCATGGCAACCTCGCGCCGCGAGCCAGTCAGTGACAGGGCACTGAGCATCAGTATGGTCGAGATACAGGTTCCCACCGCGGCCTCGGTAAAAGCAACATCAACCGCGTCAAGGACAACAAACAGGGCTGCGGTGAGCAAGCTGTATATGCCGAACAGCATAACCGATTGAAACAGCCGGTTCGTTCTTGAGATCACCAGTGCTGTTGCAAGCAGGAAGCCGAGTAAAGTGAAATTGACCAGAAATTCGATGGCGATCACCCTTTATCCTGATGTGTAAGGGGTAATACCCTGCCATGAATTGCGGCTTTAGCGAGCGCGTGAGAGGATGTCGGGCTGGTAAAAAACAAAAACAGCACGATGACCAGGAGTTTCAGTGAGATCAGGCTGAAGCCGCTTTCAATCAGCAGCGCGAGGATAATCAGTCCGGCACCTGCAGTATCGGTGATCCCTGCCGCGTGAATTCTGGAAAAAACCTCAGGAAATCGAATCACACCCAATGCACCGATCAGCACCGCCAGCGCACCTGCAATCAGCAACAGGTCCCGAATGATTGACAGAATCCCGTCCATCACAGTTTCTCGTCTTCAGGTTGTTTGCCGACGTGGCCGAGGTCGCCATATTCAAAGTATTTGAGAATAGCCATTGTTGCAATAAAGTTGCAAAGTGCGTACACAATAGCAATGTCGAGAAAGTCGGGCCGTTCGGTAACAAATCCGTAAAGTGCAAGGACGAGGACAGTCTTGGTGCCAAAATTGTTGACTGCAAGGATGCGGTCATAAATTGTCGGGCCGACAAACGCCCTGATCAGCAACAGGGCCATTCCGACAAGGATTGCAATCAGGGCAGCGCTAAGCATCATTGTTCGCGGTTGTGCCCGCGTTCAATTTTCCTGACCCGGTCCGCCATCTCGCCGCGCTTTAGGGGTTCAAGCATGTCAGCGCGAAGCGTGTGAATCTCGAGCTCATCACCGTCAGCTTCAATCGTCAGCGTGCCCGGTGTCAGCGTGATTGAATTGGCGTAAGTAACCTTGCTTAGGTCGCTCATATTGTTCGCGGGTATTTTGGCAAGCTGTGGTCTGACGCTCGACCCTGGTGACAAGATCATTCGGCTTACCGCCCAGGTTGAGAGCAGAATTTCCTTGATCAGCCAGATCCAGTAGGGGACAATGCGCCAGGAAACGAGGTGGATGGGCTTGCCTTCGTGCGCGTTGATGCCCATTCGTCTTGAAATCATCAGCACCCAAAAGCAAGATGCAGCACCCAGTATCAGAAGCAGCGTCGTGTAGTGCCCGGACAGTGCCAGCCAGAACAGGATCAAAAATACAATCGGTGAGAATATAAAGCCCATCATCCAGTTATCATCGTGCGCTTGCTGCAGCCCCAGCGTTAAATCGATTAGTTACTAAACAGAATTTTAAATTGAACCGTGCCAAAGCGGGCTGTTATTCATCGTTTGATTGTATCAACCGAAAATTTGCTGATCAGTGAATTAGCCGCTGCTGTGACGGGCACTGTTCGACTGAATTCAGTTGGGAAAACCGGCTTCAAATCAGGTTCGCTTTATCGAATCAATCCTGTATAAAGCACAATTATCTCTTAGGAATCTGCTACACACGGTTGCTTTTGTTCAAAATTGGGGGATCCGACATGAATGCATCGTCAATTTCCATGAAAGGTGGGGGCTATTACTCCCAAAACACGCAGGGTGCGAAACACGTCATCGACCGGGCTGGCGAAAACCTGATGGCCAAGTTCTCCGAGCTGCGACTGCCAGCCGGAAAGCGGCCATTTTCAATCGTCGATTATGGCGCCGCTGACGGCGGGACGTCCTTAGACCTGGTTAGTCAAATCGTTCATGAGATACGGCAGCAATCGCTCGAACAGGAAATTACGGTGACCTATACCGATCTTCCGCACAATGACTTTTCATCGCTGTTTCGGATGATTAATGCTGAATCAGACGGCAGTGCAACCTATGCCCAGGCTTATTCGAATGTTTTTGTTTCAGGTGTTGGAACCTCGTTCTATCAACAGCTTGTTGCCAGCGCAAGTGTTGATATAGGATTTTCGGCGACCGCAATGCACTGGCTGAGCGCACTGCCAGGCACAATTACCGATCATGTTCACGCGGTGGGGGCTGTGGGAGATGAATGGCAGACATTCAGGAATTTTGCATTGCATGACTGGGAGACTATTTTGCTGCACCGGGCAAAGGAACTCGCCCCTGGCGCGATATTGGTCATGGCGAACTTTTGTATCGATGAGGAGGGCCAATATCTTGGCAATACCGGTGGTGCAAACATGTTCGATACCTTCAATTTGCTATGGCGCGATTTGGCTGAAGCAGGGGTGATCACCGAAACTGAGTATCAGGCTACTGCGTTTCCGCAGTTCTACAAAACGAAGGATGAGTTTTGTGCGCCCTTGACTGATCCGGCAAGTCCGGTGAGCAGGTCTGGTTTGTGTCTAGAGCAGGCCTACACGGGGCTCACGAAATGTCCCTATCGGGCTGAGTTTGAGCGGGAAGGTGACCCGGCCGCGTTTGCGGATGCTTATGTTCCTACGCTAAGGTCCTGGAGCGAGACTGTATTTATGAACGGTCTGGATAAATCTCGCCCTATCGATGAGCGCCGGCAAATCGTCGACGAGTTTTATCAGAACTACAACACCTTGGTCAGAAAAGCGCCTGAGCATCATGCCATGGACTATGTACATACCTATATGGTCGTTACAAAAGCCCGCGATTGAATATCGCGGGACAGCAGCCGCCAAGCGGTCTTCGCAAAGCACTGCAATTTTCTCGAATGTTCAAGACCAAATCTACCTGCCAGGACCCTCGATTTTCAAAAAAAACACGGTCCCATTATCCGTAAGCGGTCAAAATTGAACTGTCTTTCGATAAAAAAACCGTGATTCAAAAATAGGGGAGTGGATGATGCGTTTGGGTATTTTCGTTAACCGTCATTCGACTGAACGTGTGTCACTTTGGGATCAATGGGTAAGCATTGTGGAATTTCAGTCAGTTGTTCAAGCAGGTGGCCGGCACTCAGCACCTGGCCTTCACTTCTCGGCGGACCCATGATTTGCAAACCCACCGGAAGCCCATCGGCTGTAAATCCCGCTCCGACAGCCAGCACCGGGCAACTCGTCAAAGTCAAGACAAATGTGATTGCAATCCACTCGTAGTAGGTGTCAAACGTATGTGTTCCCACGGATTCAATAAACCGAAGATCAGCATCAAATGGCGGCACGATTGCACATGGACAGACCAGCAGATCAAACTTGTCAAAAAATCGATGCACAGAATTGAAGATCTTTGCCTGGGTTCGCTGCGCCCGACCGATATCGGCGGCGCTCAGCTGCAATCCTTTTTCAATATTCCAGACGATCTCCGGTTTAAGCTGGGCTACGTGTTTTTTGTATTCACCCATAAGACTCGTCGCGAATGATGCGCCGCGTAGCACGTCAAAACTCTCGACCGCACCGCTGAAATTGGGACTCGCGTCACTGATATGAACATCGAGGGCTTCGAGTTTTTGCACCGCGCTCCGACAAATCTGCTCGACTTCAGGATCAACAACCGTAATGCCAAGGTCAGGCGTGTAGCCGATACGGCGAGGCTTGGCCGGGTTATCGATAAAGTCCATATAAGGCTTTGCGGGTGCAGGATAACTCAACGGATCTGATGGATGATTGCCCGCCATTGCATCAAGAAACAGCGCGGTATCCCGGCAGTCCCGCGCGATTGGGCCCTGGACATGCATGCAAGTGAACGGATCCAGTGTGCGACTTCTGGGCACCCGTCCTGGCCCTGGCCGCAAGCCTGCTACGGAGTTGAAACTTGCCGGAGTTCGCAAGCTGCCACCCAGATCAGATCCGGTCGCCAGCCATACCTCACCTGCTGCGACCGATGCGCAGGCACCGCCTGAAGAGCCTGCGACAGATTTACTGGTATTCCAGGGATTGCGGGTTATTCCGAATACTTCATTGAATGTGCTTGCGCCGGCACCAAATTCCGGCGTGTTCGATTTTCCCATCACAATCGCACCGCGGAACTCCATCTGCTGGACCAGGATGTCTGATTGAGTCGGGACATAATCGCGGTAAATTGGTGAACCAAAGGTTGTTCGCACCCCTTTGGTCTCAGTCAGGTCTTTCACCGATATTGGCAGACCGCCAAGCCAGGCGCGCTCGTCTGCAACTCCAAATGGACTTTGACGCTCCAGCGCTTGCGCCTTCTCCAGTGCCTGGTCAACGCATAGCGTGGGCATCGCATTGATGTGTTGATCAACGTCTGCAATGCGCTCAGCTGAGGCATTGACGGCATCAACCGGGGAAATTTCCCGTTCTCTTAGAAGGGTTACGATTTCATAAGCTGTTCGAGTAATCAGTTCATTCATGGTGCGATCATCTTCCGGAAAGTGCCAGTAAATTTGCCTTGAGACAACTTCGAATACCAGACCTATTATGGTGTATGTTTGATTTTTTAAGCTGTATCAGTCGTGTACTTGGTGTTTGCATCGCTTGTGGCGCGAGATGGCTGCATTGGCGGCGGCGCCACCAATCAGCATAAAGTGTCAAACCAACATCTAAAAAATTACCGCAATTCAATACACTCGGCAGTGATTAAAATAGGGCGTGCCAAACGACTGAAACGGACTTCAGTTGCGCGCGATCTTCAGACACAGCAGACCAAGAGGATATCAATTTTATGAATAGCTCCAAAAGCTTCCCGGTCATTGATGCACTGCAGGCGTCCAATTGGTCCAGGTCACACTTTGCGGCACTGGCTGATGCGGGTGTTGACGCGGTTCACGTAACTGTTGCTTTCTGGCATGACTGCATGGAAACACTTGCGAAAATCGGTCAGTGGAACCGCTGGTTTGAGCAGCACCAGACGCTGATTCTACCGGTGCGCAGCGCCGACGATATTGAACGAGCGCAGCAAAGCGGCCGCACCGGCATCATCCTTGGATTCCAGAATTCCTCTCCGATTGAAGATGATTTCGCGCTCATTGAAATCTTTCATCAGCTTGGCGTTCGGATTATGCAGCTGACCTATAACAATCAAAACCTCCTCGGTACGGGCTGCTACGAAAAATCAGATGCAGGGCTGACTAAATTCGGGCGAATAGCAATTCGGGAAATGAATCGCCTCGGCATGATTGTTGACGTCTCACACACATCTGAACGGACCTGCTTTGACGCGATTGAGCACTCGACAAGACCCATTGCCATCACGCACGCGAACCCGCTTTCCTTTCGCAACGTGGTGCGAAACAAATCCGACGAGCTGCTGAAGGCGCTTGGCGCGAGCGGCGGCATGCTCGGCTTTAGTCTCTATCCTTTACACCTTGCAAATGGCAGTGACTGCAGCCTTGAAGAGTTTTGTGAAATGGTTGTTCGAACCGCGGACCTGATCGGGGTTGAACATCTCGGGCTCGGCACTGACTTGTGTCTTGACTGGGGCAGCGACTACCTGGAATATATGCGGGGCGGCACCTGGGACGACCAGGACGCCTCAGCAGTGCATTGGCCGGCTTATCCCGGCTGGTTCAGAAAGCCGCATGATTTACACAATGTCGCACGCGGATTGCAGCAGGCGGGCTTTTCACAAAGTGACGTTGCACTGATTATGGGCGGCAACTGGTTTCGATTCTTCAGGGAAGGAATGCGGCCCGCTGAATGATGCGCGCCACCGAGCAAAATCCTGTAGCTGAGGATTTAAAGGCTGCCCTGCGCCAGCCGCTTAGAGCACCCGAAACGGTGATGAAACTGGATCGACTCGGCTCGTTTCATCCATCGCGCCTTAGCTTTACCCGGACTCTGATTCGCAGAATGCACCGCGAGAAGTGGCGCTTCGATGTCGTCCGCAATACCCTCGACAAGGATGGATTCGGAAGTTTTGTTTACCTGATTCATACGCCCGAGGGCCCGGTCAGTTTCATTGTCTTTTCAACGCCTCTTGATGATGTTGACCGGACAGATCGCGTCATTGCTGAAAAATGGGATATGTGCTTTACCCTGTTTAATGGCGTCGCGGATGATGCGGACATTGAACGGCTGGGCAGACAGCTGCCACTGCAGGAGGCCGGACGATTGAGTGAGCGCGAACTCGTCATGAGCCGAGCCAACAAGAGCGTACGACTTTTCTCTTCAGTCATCGAAAGCCTGGCAGGCGGACGGCAGCCAGATGCGTCCGAAATCATGAAAATCGGTTACCTGATTCGGACCACTGCGGTTTATGGCAATGGCAAGTTCGGTGCGCTGGATTTCGACCGGGTCAGACACTCGACCCCATTTGGTCTGCCGTTTCAGGCCGAGATGCTGACTGTTTATATGGCGCGGCAGTTTAGCATTGACCTGATTGAACATCTTGCCAGAGCGCGCAGTCAGCAAAACGCGGTGGGCTTGTCAAGACATCTTAAGCGGGCTATTGGCGTCGGTAATGCGACCGGGCTCGGTATGGCGCCTTTTCTGGTCGGGCATCCGCAGTTGATCAGTCAGTGGATCAAGGTCAGGGAAGCGGCAATCCAGTTGACCAAGACAAAGCAAGCGGTCTCAAGCGCGGACATTCAGCGGTTTTCCGATCTTTGTGATCGGGTCAAGGCGCATCTACAGCAGTGGATCACTGATGACGAGCGCCAGGGTGCCCGGATTTTGGTGCTGCAACGTGAATTGAATGAGGTTCAGGCGAGCATCCCTCAGCTGCGGAAAATGCACGCGCCATGGCTTTATCTTGCCGACTGGGCAGCCTCTCACACCAGTTTGGAATGTCAGGAGCTGGTGAACAGCATGATCCTTGAAATCTATCCGGACGAAGTCAATGGATTTGAACGCCTGATGGGAGTCGAAGAGTTCAGTCGATTGAATCCGACCATGAAAATCTCCAAACTCGAAAGCCATATCGTTGAGCGCTACCAGTGGGCACTTGAAATTGATTACGCTGATCGTGATGCCCAGCATTATTTTTGGTATGTATCCGAGGAGAAAGAAGAACCTCGACTCGGACGCCGCTACAGCGAACCCGGCAGTGAACGTGAAATGCGAATTGGCATTGGCCGTGATGTTGATGCGCTTTACCAGACAATTCGCAGCCTGGCAAACGAGGCAGACCGGCTAAGCGTTGCAGACCTCTTGCTGCGGCATCCTGAGTACCGCTACATCGTCGCCCGAATTCAGTCATTGACTGAGTTTGAATACGGGGAAATACACGACAATCTGCTCGGCAAGGAGTGCCTGCCGATTGACCTCCTGCGCTGTAAACTTGCCATATTCGGGGCAACCAGGTTTGATCCGAAATCCAATTTATGGACCCGCATCACGCTGTTTCAGGGCGCGCCGCTGTACGATGAAATCCACTTGGAGAGCGTCGATAACTGGGCATTTCCTGTGGTACAGCTGGACTCAGAACTAAATTAGGGAGAATCCGTTGGGACAGTGATGGCGCAGTTGTCCAACAGTGAATCTCGTACGTTATGCAGGCGGGTGTTTTCCGCGCTCGGCTATCCGGCCGGTTCAGACACTGAAATTGCAGATGGGGTAGTCTGGCTGGCTGCAACTGGAATCCAGCCGCTTAATCACCTGGCCCATCACTTGGCCAGGCTACAGTACTGCGCGAGCCCTGGTGAACATGACTTCAGTCTGCCTGACCGATCTGAATTCGACATTCAAGTCCGGGAATCTGCTGATTACGCAGCGCTTTTGGTTGCGCTTGATTTACTCTGCGCG
>JAJDZL010000117.1 GCA_022824665.1 Gammaproteobacteria bacterium
AATTCGTCCATCGATGCGTAGCCGGGGTTGCTCCAGACATATTCAATGGTACTTGCGCGGCTTAGAAAATCAGCCGCACGCAACGCTTTCAGGTCATCATCCGAGATGAAGTGCCAGTGAATGGAAGCAACATTGAACTGCCGGGCGATTTCCTGCGCAACATGGGCGAGCTGAAGCCGGGTGTTGGCAGCCTGGTCACTTTGCGCAGTCAGCAGCTTGGGTGAACTGATGGGAGTAAACGGGATTTGAGAAATGAGCTTTGGGTAATAGTTCAAACCATGGCGCTGATAGCCATGTGCCCAGTCCCAGTCGAAAATGAATTCACCGAAGGAGTGTCCTTTGAGGTAAAGCGGTGCTGCGCCGATCACTTCTCGTCGATGACTGGCCTTGTTTCGTATTAAAATGTGTTGCGGCAACCAGCCGGCATCCGTTGAAACACATCCTGATTCTTCCATCGCATGCAGGAATTCATGACGCAAGAAGGGACAGTCTGACGGAATGATGTCATTCCACTCCTGTGAGTCGACTTGATCAATCGCATCGACAATTTCAATCGCGGCGGCGCCGGTTCGCGCGATAGTTTCAGAATTCAAATCACGACCTGTCAAGTTATTCTCGATAGTATGATGTGTTGTGTGCAGATGAGTACGAAGTATATTCCCAGATGGCCTCAGACTTTGGCGTAGCGTTAGCTCAATTAAACCTGATTGTAGGTGACCTTGGCGGAAATCAGCGTCGCATAGTCGACGCAGCTTTATATGCCCGTGACACACTGAAGTGTCGTTTTGTGGTGTTTCCAGAGCTGGCGATCTCAGGTTATCCCCCGGAAGATCTACTGCAGCGTTCGGCATTCATTTCCGAGTGTGAAGATATCCTGAACGGTCTCGTAACCGCGGTTTCAGGCGTTGCGCTGGTCGTTGGACATCCGCATCGCGTTGACGGCAAGCTGTTCAACGCGGCATCTGTCATTGACGATGGCAGGATTCTCGCGACTTATCACAAGCATCATCTGCCGAATTACGGGGTATTTGACGAACAGCGCTATTTTTCTCAGGGGCTTGACACGGTCGTTGTTGATATCGACGATATTCCAATCGGGCTGACAATCTGTGAAGATGTTTGGGAAGACGGTCCGGTCGAGCGCAGTGTCGCGGCTGGTGCCGGCATCATTTTTACGCTGAACGGTTCACCGTTTGACAGCGCCAAAATTGCAATGCGTGAAAATCAAATTATTGCCACGCGCAGCAAGCGCAACCAGGTCAGCATCGTTTACGTCAATCTGGTGGGCGGGCAGGACGAGTTGGTGTTCGACGGTGGTTCACTGGTTACCGATGCTACCGGTGAGCTTCGATTGCGTGCCGAGCATTTCAAGGAGACAATTACCGCCGCGAGATTCAGCGTCGGCGAGTCGATCGAATTTGCTGAAGGGGCGATTGCGCCAAATCCCGAGCCGGTTGCAAGTATATACAGCGCACTTACGATGGGTGTTCGAGACTATGTACAAAAAAATGGCTTTGAAGGTGCGGTTGTCGGATTATCTGGCGGTATTGATTCAGCGCTGACACTGGCGATTGTGGCCGATGCGATCGGCCCGCAGAATGTTGAAGCCGTACTTATGCCGTCGCGCTACACCCTGCAAATGAGCATTGACGATGCAGTGTCTGAGGCCGATGCACTGGGTGTTCCGTGGTCAATCATTTCGATTGAACCGATCTTCGAAGCATTTCTGGAACAGTTGCGCGAGAAATTCCAAGGACAGGACGTCGATACCACCGAGGAAAATATCCAGGCCCGTTGCCGTGGCACATTGCTGATGGCCATTTCCAACAAGAGTCGATCTATTGTGGTGACGACGGGTAATAAAAGTGAAATGGCGGTTGGCTACGCCACCTTATATGGCGATATGGCGGGCGGATTTGCCGCGATCAAGGATGTGCCGAAAATGCTGGTTTACCGACTGGCGGACTATCGCAACGAAACATTTGGTCAGGTCATTCCGCAAAGGGTATTTGACCGGGCTCCATCGGCAGAGCTGGCGCCGGATCAAAAAGACAGTGATTCGCTGCCGGCGTATGACGAGTTGGATGCGATCATCGAGGCGTTTGTCGAAAACAGCCTTTCTGAGTCCGATGTCGTTGATATGGGTTTTGAACCTGACACTGTCAAACGTGTTGCGGCGATGGTAAAACGCAATGAGTACAAGCGCAGGCAGGCACCTCCGGGCGTACGAATTACCCCGCGTGCGTTTGGCCGGGACCGGCGTTATCCGATCACCAGCAAATACTGACCGGCAGGTTTCTAAAGGGCGGCGGGTTTACGGGTTGAGTTCCAGGACAGATTCGTCAAAAATCGCTGCCGCGTCACTCAAATACACACTATCGGGATAGTTGAGCTGCAATACGTTGCGATTGTCTTCAGCCAGATCAGTCAGATTTAACCGGTTGTAGGAGAAGATCAGGATTGCCAGTGCTTGTTCTGTATAAGGCGAAGTCTCATAGCGTTTGAGCACTCTGCTTGCCCGGTTAACGGCTCCAACGTAAGCTTTGCGCTCAAGATAAAACAAGGCAATCTGTAAATCGTGGCGCGCGAAAATGTTGATCAGATCGACCAGTTTCTCACGCGAGGAGTCTGCATATTCGCTAAGTGGAAACCGTTCAACCACCTCCGTGAAGGCGGCGTACGCTGCCCGTCCTGATTCTGCATCATGGTCTGTAAGGTCAGCCTTGCTGCGGAAAAATCGTTCGCCAAGTTTGGGTGGACGGACCGGCAGCAATGCCAGGCCTTTGAGGTAGTACGCGTAGTCAATCTGGGAATGCGTCGGGTGATTGAGCAAAAATCTGTTTACGCATGGCACGGTCGCTTCAAACTGCCGGGTTTTGTAATAGGCGTAACAAACCTCTAAGTCCCCCTGGGTGGTATATTCGCCATATGGATAGGCCGCTCTTAGCGCATCGTAGCGTTCAACTGCAGTCTCATATCGCCCGCGCGAGAGCGCTTTGTAGGCAGAATCGTACATCTCCTGTTCAGAAAGAACGCGTTCTTTCTTTGCGCAGGCTGGCAGCATAAGAACCGGGACCAAAACCAATACAATGGCAAGCCGGGCAGTTCGGATAAAGCGGTTTAAGGGGGAAGTCATTGGAAATCAGATTGTCCGGGTGGTCGTTGGCGAGTTGTGTTGGCGTTTTTTTTCAAATCAAAACAGCATCAATTATATTGATTTGTGGAATGATTCAATTTTGGTTTTTTTTTGGACTTGTGAACCGCGCGCTGGTCCTCGCCCTTGATTCGGAACTCGGACAGGCAGGCATATTTAGGTTGCAAACGAGCAGATATTCTCCAGATGCAGATAACAACCATCATTAGCGATGAGTGCGTTGGCACTCGTCTTGACAAGGCGCTCGCGTCAATGCTGAGCGATTACTCGCGCACCACCATCCAAGCCTGGCTTGATGCAGGTCTTGTGCTTCTTGATGGTGTTCAGCCCAACCGGCGGACCATCGTTGCGGGTGGCGAATCGGTCGTTATCGATGTGCCGGACGAGCCTCAGCGCGACTGGGTTGCAGAAGATATTCCAGTCGACATCATCGATGAAGACGATGCGCTGATCATCATCAATAAGCCGCCAGGCATGGTGGTGCACCCGGGTGCCGGCAACTGGCATGGCACTTTGCTG
>JAJDZL010000104.1 GCA_022824665.1 Gammaproteobacteria bacterium
CGGGGCTATCAAGGTGGCTATTCGATCTTGCTCGATTATCTGCGCACGATACGGCCACCTGTGGAACACTATTTTGAGGTTCGCTTTGAAACCCCACCTGGCCAACAGGCACAAGTTGACTTTGCCTGTTTCAATGTTCGATTCATTGACACCCCAGAGGTGATGAACCGGGTGTGGTTATTTACCATGGTATTGGGGCACAGTCGGTATCTATTTGGTGGGCTGTTATTTCCAACACTGACAAATAACAAGATGATTTACAATCACGGCGAATCACTGGATTGCTCACAAAAGTGGAAACTTGCGACCGGGCTTTTCGGAAATTATCGCCGTAATTTTTGGAAACATTGTGCCGGTGGTGACACTTTATCGCATTAACCTGACCACCTGCGATTGGGCAGTGTGCTGAATCAGCCAGCTTACTCATTCACACGTTTTTTATTTGCAAAATTCTCCCGTACCTGTCGTTGGGCGGTTTCGGTGGTTGAAGGGTGCTTTGACCAGATGAAATCGCTCTTTTGTGATGGCAACGTCAACGCTTCAGTCTTAGTCAGCAAACCAAATTCAATATCGTGTCTGAACACAAACTGACAACATTCGAGCTTAAGTCAGTTGCAGCACTGTCGTCCGTACTGGTGCTGCGTATGCTCGGGCTCTTTATGATACTGCCGGTATTCGCGCTCCACGCAGGAGAGTTCTCGCATTCAACGCCGTTCCTGATTGGCGTGGCACTGGGGATTTATGGACTTACCCAGGCCTTGTTTCAAGTACCGTTTGGTGCCGCATCCGATCGCTGGGGCAGAAAGCCCCTAATGTTACTCGGCTTGTTGATCTTCGCTGCTGGTAGTGTGATTGCAGCTGAATCGAGCTCGATATACGGTGTGATCGTGGGTCGCGCACTACAGGGCGCAGGCACGATAGCTGCGGTTGTGCTGGCAATGGTTGGAGATCTGATCAGGGAATCACAGCGCCCCAAGTCCATGGCGATTGTTGGCGCGTCGATTGGCTCGGCTTTCACGCTGTCGCTCATGCTCGGGCCCGTACTTGATCACTGGCTGGGCATACAGGGGCTTTTCTGGCTTGCTTTCGGTCTTGCAGTCGCGGGCATGATGCTTGTATTGATCGCTGTGCCAGGAACAGACAAGGTAAGTTCAATCAATCTCAACGAATCATCCGAACGCGTGTCTGCCTTCAGCGTCATTTTTGATCGACGGCTGCTGTTGCTTTATTCGGGTACGCTGTCGATTCATGCAGTGATGACCGCGCTTTTTTTGGCGTTTCCTGTGAAATTTATTGAAATCTCGGGGTTCAACCGAAACGATATGTGGGAGGTTTTTGTTCCCGTTCTGCTGGCATCGTTTTTGGTCATGTTTGGGTTCATCCGCTACAGTACGCGTAAAAAGCGCACCCGTGGCCTTATGCTGCTCGCGGGGCTGATTCTCTTGGCTGCCGAGATTGTTTTGTCTACAGGTTCGGCTGGAGGATCGATGATCTCGCTGGTCTTCGGGCTTTGGCTATTTTTTGTTGGCTTTAACACGCTTGAGGCGTTGCTGCCTTCGATTACGGTCAGCGAAGCACCGGAAGGTGCCCGTGGTACTGTGATGGGTGCGTTTAGTGCCTGCACCTTTATTGGAGCATTTCTGGGTGGGATTATTGCGGGCGCGATATATACCCGATACGAATCAACCGGCGTCTTTCTATTTTCTGGAATTGTTATACTGATATGGATTGCCATCGCAGCAGTTTCCCGCCGTTAATGGGCTTGAAACTTGGCCAGTTATTGCATATTCATATGTATTTTTATTTATCAAGTGTGCTTGAGAAGAGGTGAAGATTATGGCAGGCCCAGGTCTCAATAAAGTAACTCTGATTGGAAATTTAGGTGCTGATCCGGAACGTCGGCGAACACAGAGCGGCGTGGCGGTTGCCAATCTGAATTTAGCAACCACCGAGAGTTGGTTCGACAATGAAACCAAGGAGCGCAAGGACCGCACCGAATGGCATCGGGTCGTCTTTTTTGGCAATCCTGCCGAAACGATTCTGCAGCATCTGCAAAAAGGCAGACGAGTTTACATTGAAGGCAGGCTGCAAACCCGAAAATGGCAGGATCAAAGCGGCCAGGATCGGTACACGACTGAAGTAGTCGGCCGCGAATTTATATTTCTGGATCGATCGGAATCAGCGGGACGACCATCGGCAGGCGAATCCGGCTCATATTCATCAAGACAGCCAGCCGAGACGCCCGCGCCGGCATCATCAATGGATGATGATCTTGATGTCGATGTACCCTGGTGACGGGGCGGAATGCGTAGATTCCAGAATCAGTCAACGGATGATTTAACGTAATAGATTGAGTCTCCAGGAACTCACCGCGAAGAGACGGTATTTCGGGAATATTATTGCTAGGATTTATCGTTTCGTAATTTTCGGGCCGACATACACAACATAATTTGAGCCGCCTGCCTTAAAAGGCCAGGAAATATGAATTCGCAGGAGCGAATGAGATTCCTTCCCATGCCAGGGGCAAAATAACGACTCATTGGGTCTGTCCGGATGAGTAAACGTCAAGTTGTGGCGAAATCTCTGTTTTTCTCGATCTGATGAATCGCAAAATCATGCTCTATCGCCTCTGAAATGTTTCCGAATAATTTCGTGACCTTTTGCTCTACGGGTTCCGGCTTCGCTCACACTGCTGGACAACCGATTCAGAATGCCCAGCAAGGATAGAACTCTATCCGATGAACTTTTAGCAAAAGGAATACCCTTGAGATGCGAAAAACAGGATTCACTGAACACTAAATTGTCGAATCGATTGACCGAAGATTCGCACAACTCATCCCATGACTGAATTGGCACAGGGCATTGTTTCAAATAATTTTCCAGTACTGCGTCAGACCACCAGTGGGTGATCACCTAAACTCTCCATGAATGCTTTTTGACTCAATTCAAATCTCAATTTGACGCACTTTGTTTGGTTTGTGCTATAGGTTATGGCAGCAAGAAAAAATTCGTCTTCAAGAAGATTACCTATGGCTGTTCGAATTTTTTCAGAATTTTCTTGAATATGTTCTGTGGAGAATCTCGCCAGTCCGGTGGACATAACATCCCACAGTGAAGCGTTGAGTACGCTACGGTATTCTTGATCCAGCGAAGCATACTTTCTGAATGCGTGCTTACCAAAGAGAAGTAAATTGTTTGCGAGCGTATTGTGCAATTGATCCGAAAGCTGTTGCAAGCACGATTCGTCCATATTATTCATTTTGTTTAGGCATGAAGCCAAGAATTCATCCATATCTCCTTGATAATCGTCAAAACCCAAGATCTGAAACGCACAAAACCTATTCGCAAACTCTCGGTCTCGCATAGTCTTTGAATTTAAACTGTTTCCGGTCGCTCTCAAAAACACATCGGTTTGTGTTTCGGTTTTTAAGAATCTGGTTGCCTTTCCCATATATAAACAGTTGCGCATCTGTTGTCTGGTGAGTGGTTCGCCGCTATTTACTCTCTCGAAAATATCGAGGCGGGCGCGGTCGGGAGCTGTTGAGTCGATGATGTGCATTGTCAAATTGCAATCGTCTACTCGATTTTGATGCTTTGGAGACAATTCATCGAAGTGAAGTCCATCAAGCTCGCTACGATCCTTAAGCTCCAATCGGAGTCTGTTACTTACAAAGCGTTTGAATGTTGAAAGGCGTTGCAGCCCATCCACTACAATCGTCCGTCCATCTGCATCTTCGGCCAGATAAAACACCGGCAATGGTATTCTCATAATTACAGATTCGATTAGTTTACTTTGCTTGCTTTCGTCCCAGATAAAGTCGCGTTGAAAGTCAGGATCCATAACATAGCGATCGTCTTCGATTCTCCTAATCACCTCAAAAATCGTGCGAGATTCAGTTCGAATAAGGAGATCATCTAAAGGGTAGTCACCCCACGACTCATTTTCCCGTTCCAAGCCCTCTATACCATCGTCGTCAATATTTTGACCGTTGGTACTTCGTTCTACAAAACTGTCTGTTAACACTTGGTTCATCGTTTTTCGAATCTATTTCAGCAATTGCCTTTCGTCGTTCTTCATTCAATTAAGGTGTTTGCGAACGAATTTACAGACTGAGGTTGCATTCGAAAACGCAAGACTGAGAAATCTCTTTCCCCACAAGTTCGTCTGATTTGTCAATTGTCGTCTATTTTGGAATCAGTACCTTGACCATTGTGAACCTCTACGGCTCGAAGCCATCTTCAAACAACTCGATTTAACCGACATCATTGATGTACTCAACGTGCACCGCAAGTTCAGCGGATGCTGGGACTAAGTACTCCAGACATCCGCTACTTTCGCAGATTGTAATGAGTGTCCTGCAACAGCAAAAGTACCAAATCTTTCAGACGTGAGCTTAAGCGCAATCTCATCTTGATGAGCTACACCTGTCTTTGAGTCAAAGTCAAGTGTAGCAAGCACTTCGATTCGAATCAACTCCTGGTGCTGTCTTTTTGCAAACTCCAGCGGTTTTCGCCAACTACCGATAGGGTAGAGGACAAAAGCGGTGTATTCTCCCTTGAGATTATCGGATGGACATTGTGACAATCTGGTCCTTCTCCTTCAAACAACAATGACCTTGCTGCTTGACACAGTCCGTTATTGCCCGCCCTGATTTGAAGCACCAAGCGCAGCCTTCGCTCTTATTTTTGCTCCGATATACTCAGACTGAGGAATATGCAATAAACCCTTGATTTTGCGCATCAGGTGCTGTTCATTTGGGTCGATGTACTGATCTGTCAGTACGACTTTCCACATTGCCTCAAGCAGTTCAATTTTGGCCTTGAATTCCCACTCGCTGTTGATGATCGAAGTAAGCTCGTGCAGGCAAGTTGCCTGCTGCAACTCGTTCTGGGCCGCATCAAGCGTCTGTCTGACCTCGCTCGCGTCGATGCCTAGCACCCCGGTCAGCGTATGCTCGATTTGCCTTAGCTCAGAGGCATCAAAGTCGTTGTCGGCCTGTGCGGCTTCAATCAGGAGTGCTGTCGCAGCATATGCGGTCGTAAGCAACCGTTCTTCGCTTGAATTCTCATCACTTGCCGGGACAAATGTTGCTAGTTTTTGCTTGATCGCTGACAGCATAGAAGGCAATCGAATCCGGTGACATCACTCATATAGACTAAAATCTTAAGTCAAATTTTATCCAACTTGGGAATTGATAGGTATGCAAAGGCAGGTTTTCAATATGACAGGGATTAAGTGGCTGAAGATCTGAAAATTGGCGTGGTCGGTGTTGGGTATATCGGAAGTTTGCATGCTCAGCACTTCGCATCCAACAAAGATGTGGAACTAGTCGGAGTCGTGGATATCGATGCGGATCGCGCTCAGTTTATCGCAGACTCACTGGACTGTACTGCCTATACCACTCCCGAAAGCCTGCTTGGCAAAGTCGACGCCGTCAGCATAGCAGTACCGTCAGTCTTGCATCGGGAAGTTGGTGAGATTTTCTTGCGAGAAGGCATCAATATGCTGATGGAAAAACCGCTCGCTTCTTCAGTATCCGATGCAGAGCATGTCGTCGAGCTTGCCCGCAGGAATGATGCAATCTTGCTGGTCGGTCATCAGGAACGATTTAATTCAGCAATCATGGAAATTGCCCATCGAATTGACCAGCCCAAATACATTGAGACCAACCGCCAGGGAAGATTTGCGGGACGCGCAGGCGATGTTGATGTCATTACCGACTTGATGATTCATGACATCGATCTGGTGCTGGCGATGATTGATGCACCAGTGGCATCTGTTTCAGCCCTGGGCGCTTCGGTGGTTACCTCGCACGTTGATATTGCCAATGCACGGCTTGAATTCGAAAATGGCGCGGTTGCGAATGTCACCGCATCGCGGGTTGCAACAGGAAGAGTCCGAAATTTCAAAATTTATATGCCGCGGCAAATTCTGGAACTTGATCTTTTGGATCAGTCAGTCTGGCTGCAGCACAGGAACTCTGCAACCGCCGGCGGCAATGGCATGGAACTCACTGCAGAGCGCATCGATACAGTGCCCACAATAACGCTTAAACACGAGATTGACCACTTTGTTGACATCGTGCGAAATGGCGGTGAGCCCTTTGTTTCGGGCGACGACGCGGTGTTGGCTTTGCGGGTTGCTCAAATGGTTCGCGAGAAGATTGATCTGAATTGATGACTACTTCGGAACCGATACCGTATTTTGATTTAACCCGCCAGTATGCCCATTATCAGGCAGACTGGTTCAAAGAAATTGAACATCTTGGTCGGACCGGGAACTTTATTCTGGGTAATGCTGTCGCTGAGCTTGAAACAAAGTTAGCGGACTATCTTGGTGTCAAACACGCCATCACTGTAGCAAACGGAACCGATGCACTGGTCATTGCACTTCGGGCACTTGGCATCGGGCGGGGTGATGCAGTAATCGTGCCCGATTTTACTTTTTACGCATCCGTTGAAGCGGTTTCTTTGGTTGGAGCTGAGCCGCGTTTCGTCGATATTGAACTTGATGACTTCAATATCAGCAGCGGCAAAATTCAAGCGGCAATCGACGAACGTGTAAAGGCAATTATGCCGGTACATTTGTTTGGTCTGCCAGCAAACATAAACGAAATCTGTACGATTGGTGAGCAGCATTCCATTCCTGTCATTGAGGATGCCGCACAGGCGTTTGGGAGTCTCATCAATGGCAAATATAGCGGTGCAGTGGGGACGATTGGCTGTTTCAGTTTTTATCCGACAAAAATAATTGGTGCATACGGCGACGGCGGTATGATTACAACTGACCGCGACGATCTTGCCGCAACAATAAAGCTTCTGCGCAACCACGGTACAACCGGTCCTAACCGACATGATCTGATTGGCTGTAACAGCCGTCTGGACGCAGTGCAGGCAGTCCTTTTGGGACTCAAACTAAAATCCGTGAATGAGATGATTGAGCGCCGCCGTCAGCTTGCTGCCCGTTATTTTCAAAATCTCACGGACTGCGATATTGTGCTGCCGACTGTACCGACTCGCAGAAGTCATGTCTACAACATCTTCACGATCCGGTCTTCTCATCGCGACCGAATCACCTCGGCGCTAATCGCTAACCGTATTGGCCACCAGATTTATTATCCGATGCCGATCCACAAGCAAGCTGCGTATCAACACCTCGGCTTGACCGATGCCGAATATCCAGCCTCGGTGCAAGCGAGCCGAGAAGTGGTTTCATTGCCGCTTTACCCCAATATGCCGGACAGTCACGTCGACCGTGTCTGTGAGGTCATTCGCGGTGCGCTTGACTAGCGCGAAGCTTCTGCTTTCGGTGGTGCTGACTGCACTGCTCGCCAGTGCTGCATATTCAGCGGACTGCAGGCTGTCGACCCGCGGGTGGGATCAGATGCACCTTACGAGCATTTATCTCATCCATGACGATGGCAGGAAAACCGCGCTTCGGGTGCGGGTGGCAGATGATCGGGTTGAGCGTGCTGCGGGCTATCAGCATATCTGTCCGGAAATTATCGAACTCAGTGCAATATTGTTTCGCTATAAACAGCCCGGCAACCGCAGTTTTCATATGTTCAATGTCCATGCGGCACTTGACATTGGTTTCTTTGATGCAGACGGTCGCCTTGATCAGGTCATCCACATGCAACCGCAGACTCCCGGAGATCCGTCCGCCGAAACTTATGCGCCTTCGAACTCGTTTCAGTTTGCCCTGGAAACAAGAGCGGGCTTTTTTAGCGACAATGGCCTGGAAGCCGGCGCGACGACGCTCACATTTCAGTAGTTCAGGCGCGTCAGCTCAGTCAAATCCCAATTCGCGCAATTGTTCAAGACTTGTGTGCGAACTGGTGTGCAAAATCGCGATGCCACCCGCTGCCCGCCACTCAGAGGTGTTTTTGACATAATCGTCGATCAATATGTTTCGCACGCCATTTTGGAGCGCAAACAACTGTTTGTCGCTTCGCTGTCTGACCAGGTGAATTCGCGCTGGATCCGTTAACTGAATTTGATTTTTCAGCCAATTGAGCTTGCCAGCCTCGCTGTGTGGATCCGAATAAGCAAGAGATGACAGGATGTGCCCGTTGTAACGGCTCACAAGCTCCCACATATCCCGTCCACCATCTGCCCAATCCAGGTGATCCCAAAATCCCGGCGTTGCCCGTGTAAGTCCCCAAAGCTCGGTAACCGAAAGTGCCTTGATTGGTTGATCGGTCAGTCGCTGAACAGCCGAAAAAAAGTCGCATAGCACACCGTCCATGTCACAGTAGATGATTGGACGTGCTGGGCGATTCATCGTGGGCTTTTTTTAGTCTCTCAATTCCCGAACACGTTCGTTAGTGACAGGCAGACCGCAGCAGACCATGTGCTGTGCGTTCTCAACTATCGAGCTCGCCTTCGATCATTGAGATATCGAGTGGTTCGCCGAAAGCGAGATCGCGCACTGCGCGCCGACCCAGAACCTGATCCAGGTATTTTGGCTTCATTCCATTGCCCGGTCGAATAGAGCGAATATTCGATTCGGTTAATACTTCACCCTGGGCAATCGGTGCAACGACATAGAGCGAGCGGCGGATAAACAGAATTGTTTTTTCTGACGATGTAGGTTCAAAACTCGGCTCGCCGGTCGCAACCCGGGCAACTCGCGACGCACGGACCAGTTCTGCAAGTTCATCCGGTTCCATCGAAAAAGCACTGTCGACGCCGCCTTCTGAGCGGGCAAGGGTGAAGTGTTTTTCAATAAAATCAGCACCCAGTGCAACCGCAATGATTGGCACTGCAGTGCCCAGTGTGTGGTCGGACAGGCCGACTACAACATCAAAACGCCGCGCAATTTCTGAAATCGTCGCCAGATTCGATTCCTCCGGCGGAGTAGGGTAGGCCGAGGTGCAGTGCAGTACAACGATTTCCTGAGCACCCGCCCCGCGCGCGGCTTCAATCGCTTCGGCAATCTCTTCTAGATTTGCCATACCCGTAGACATGATGATTGGTTTCCCCGTGCGTGCCACGCGTCTGATGAGCTGCAAATCGATCAGCTCCGGTGATGCGATTTTGTAGGCCGGCGCATCCAGACTTTCAAGCAGGTCGACCGCGGTCAAATCAAAAGGGGACGAAAATACGGTGAGACCAATGTCTTTGGCGTGGTCAAAAATCGGGCCGTGCCACTCCCACGGTGTGTAGGCTTGTTCATAGAGTTCGTAAAGATTGCGTTTATCCCATAAACCGCCCTGGACGATGAACTCTGGTGCTGAATGATCAATGGTGATCGTGTCGGCGCGATAAGTCTGAATTTTTACTGCATCAGCCCCTGCCTTTTTGGCAGCGTCAAGAATTTGAAATGCGCGTTGAATGTTACCGTTGTGATTGGCCGACATTTCAGCAACGATATAGGGCGGCTCCTCGGGCCCGATCAGGCGATCGGCAATGCGAATTGGTTTGGCCATCTATAGTTTCCAAAGCAGTGTTGGTTGACATCCAAAGTGCTGCAGGAATTTTACATGCGAATCGCAGAACGAACTAGCGAGATGCGATACGACATGGATACTTCGGTTGGATGAAGCGGTAAAAGTTTGACGCAAGGTTGGTATTTTTGTGACCAACGTATTAGGATGCCAAGACAGAAATCATGAATTGGAATTATTCCGGGAGGATGGTTGATATTGCCTCGTCCTGATAGTTGGCAGTCACTCAATTTGCACGGTTGAAGCCCGAGTGGTGGAACATAATGAGTGTCGTCATTGAGTACTACATGCAGTTCTCGCGTATTGCGACCATATAGAGTAAAGAAAAATGCCAACGAATCCTGTTGAAACTGATTTTGCAGACGGAGTCTTCACCATCACCCTTGCCCGGCCCAAACAGTTCAATGCGTTGAATTGGGACATGCTTAACAGACTTAACGGCGTGGTTCAGGACATTCAGGATAACGAGCAGGTCCGGTGCGTCGTAATTCAGGGAAAGGGTGCTAACTTTATGGCCGGTGGGGATATCGTTTATTTTCATGGTTTGCTTGATTCAGACGAACAGGAAATGAAACAGCAGTTCAATTCACTGATCTCAGAGGTTCACTTATTGGTTGAACGCATGGCAGATCTCCCGGTTCCGGTCATTGCCAAGGTGCGTGGCGCCGCAGCAGGTTTTGGGATCAGTCTGGTTGCCGGGGCAGATCTGGCGGTCGGTTCCGAAGAATCAATTTACACCTCTGCATACAACCTGCTCGGCACGTCCCCGGATGGCGGCAGCACTTTTTATGTCCCCCGTTCAGTTGGAATGAAAAAAGCAATGGAGATTGTGTTGACAGCGAAGCGCTATAGTGCTGAGGAAGCCTGCCGGATGGGGCTTATCAATGAGGTGGTGCCGGAAGACAAACTCGATCAAACTGTCAGTGAGCTCGCGGCCTTTATCGCTCACTCGGCCAGAAGTGCGGTAACCAATGCTAAGCGCCTGGTTCGAAGCTCCTTGCAAAACAGCCTCACTGAACAGCTGCAGGCAGAACAGGAGCGATTTATGGATTGCGCAGTATCTGACGATTTCGCAGAAGGTGTGCGGGCTTTTGTGGAAAAAAGAGCCGCGAAATTTGCACCCTGATCAATTCATCGCTCAGCACTCTGTCCGAAGATGCTAATGGCATGACATCTATGAAAAAGCAATTCAGCTGGCCAGAGCAGCACTGGAATTGGCCGATTCGAATCTGTCATCAACACGGTGTTCGCGCCGGCTCAATGATCTGGGTTGGCGGACAGGTTGATCTCAACGAGCGCGGTGAGGTGCAAAATCCTTTCAATATTTCAGCACAAACCGTCAACGCGATGAGATATTTCGAGCGGGTGCTGGAAGATCTCGATTGTGACTTGGCCGACCTGGTGTCTTTAACGTGTTTTTACGTCAATGATGGTTCTGCCAGCGAGACTGACTTCCTGCAGGACGTCGCCCGCTGTCTACCAATGAGTTGTCGAACAACTGTAACTGCCATACCAGTCCCGTATCTTGCCTATGAAGGCTTGATGGTGGAAATCGAAGGGATCGCCATGCGCAGTGAAAGCGGTGAGCGCACCATGCGAACGTATGCCAGCACGGAAACTCTGGATTATTTGCCAAAGCCATTTGTTGAGGGACTTCGGTCCGGCAAGATGATCTTTGTTTCTGGTCAATTGCCGCTCAACGATGAACATGAAATCGCCTGCGAGGGTGATATCGTGGGTCAGACTCAGCTGGTAGCGAGCCGGATAGCGAGTGTTTTGTCTCAGTTTGGTGCTGGTTTTGATGACATCGTCAAAATCAACCGGTGGTATGCCGGAGGTGCGGGAATTGCTGATTTCGAAGCTGCTGCGGTCGCGTTTGCCAATAACTTTCGTGAACCGGGTCCGGCTGCGACCGGTGTGCCGATCCCGAGACATGCAGACGAAAGTGTGCTGATCAAGATCGCAGCAATTGCGATGCTCGGTGAAGACGGCGCTCATCTGCCGCGTACCCATTCTTGGCCACCAGGGTTGTGGGACTGGCACGTTCATCTTCCATATAAGCACGGCTTGAAGTGTGATGGAATGATATTTCTTGGTGGACAGGTATCACTTGATAGCAGGGGACAGGCAGTTCACCCGGATGACCTCGGCGCACAAACGCATCAGGCCATGCAGCACATCGGTACACTGTTGAATGATCTCGGTGCGAACTATGCTGATGTTTGCAAAATCCTGGCTGTCTATCAGGGCGATTGTGGAGCAGCCGATCTCAACAGCAATCTGCCGATTCGCGCATCCTACTTCTCAACTGTAGGACCTGCGAGTACCGGCGTCCCACTGCCGGTATTGGCATATGAGTCGATGGTCATTGAAATCGATGCGTATGCGATGATAAATCCACCGGCTGAGTAGGGATAGAAGCCCTTGATCAGAAAATGGAGATTTTTCTTGCTGAATAGCTACAGCAGGTATTGAGAAGTGATACAGCACAAGCACGAATTGGATGCGTCTTTATTGGTCTATCACTTGGACACACTTAACAAAGGGACGGTAATGAATTCTAATAGGTTACATGCAAATTGGTCTGCGACAATTCGAGAACGCCGACATCGAGTGGCTCAAGACTGCATGTGGTGGCAGCGACTATAGCCGTTACGGTTTAGCGAAAGAGTTATGCGCCGGTGTGGAGTGGCGCAGCAGTAATGGGGAGCTGTGTCTTACCTAGGCGTACCAGACATTACCGAAGTTGGCTGGTGAATTGGTGGGCATTGAGTTTCCGGCTGTGCGCGGTTCACGGCCTGTTGAGGTGGACTTGCCGGTTTATGATGGGGCGTTTCGGCTCCATGGTGATCGCTCGCAGTTGGGTGAGATCACTGTTGAGGTAGTCGACCAATTGGAGCGCAAGACATGGCATTCGATGATGCACACGCATCACCCCCGGGGAGCACCTCAACTACCGGGCAAGGCCCTGAAGTACTGGCTGGTCAGTGAGCATTACGGTCGTTTGGGTGGTTCATCGTTTCATGCTGCGAGCTGTCGTGAGAAGGCGCGCGATGAGTACATTGGCTGGAGTCAGCGGGTGCGCGTTACCAACCTTAATCTGGTGGTGAACAATTCAAGGTTCTTGATCTTGCCGGAGGTTCGGGTGCACGGTTTGGCATCGGCTGCGTTGCGTGCTGCAAAGTGCCGGCTGGCTGCGGACTGGCAGCAGATGTATGGTGAGACGCCGGTGTTGGCGTATACCCACATTGATCAAAG
>JAJDZL010000064.1 GCA_022824665.1 Gammaproteobacteria bacterium
GAAAGTGCACTTGCAGAGTTATCACAAGGGTGGCCGCAGCACATTAACCGGATCAGTGTCGCAGCTGGTCGGGTGATACGCGCCAATCAAGGCCGGTTGGAAAGGCATTTGCTTGAGGAGGCATTGGAAAAAGGAACCGAAAGGAAAAACGACTACTACCTGGGGCGGGTTGAAGCCGGAACTGCCCGGGCTTGGGTATACAAGCGATTAGCCTTGGCTACAGGCGAAAAGGAAGGTCAGTGGGTGAATACACTGTCTTACGATGAGATTGATTTACTAACGGAAGCTGCACGAAAGAGGAAGGATGAAACCATTGACGAGTTTTTGACCAATGCTCTGCACGCTGGTCTTTTGGCGCCGGTGGACAAGCTTCCTTTCCATTATCGATTCCCGATCTCGTCTTTGGCTGATTATCTGCGTTCATTGCCGGTAGGGCCGCCACAAGTTGATTGACGACAAAATTTTTTCATCTAACTCAACGATACACATGGAAAGAATTATTCGTACTCAATTTTCTAAAGTTCAGTTATTCAGGTGGGCATCTGCGTTTCGTGGGTTGCTGACACTTGCGCTTGTATTTACCAGTGCCTGGCTTGCGCCTGTAAGTTCTCATGAACTACTGAACTGTGACGCCCCTTCAGATAGACAGGCAATCAATTGCCAGATTGACCAACATAATCACGAAAATAATGATCCGTTGCTTGAATATCCGGCTCTGCCCAAGAATTCAGATAATCAAATCTCCTTGCCGTGGCCGACATCAACGAGCACATGCATGCTTGTTGATTGCATCGCATGCTTTGAGATCGATCCCGTCATCTGTATCTCTGCCCATGGCGACAGTGACCTTTCGCCACTAGGAGGGCAGTGTATGATTTGCCCAAGCCCGCACGATTGATTTTTCAGTTTGAAAACAGATTAGGGGAGTTGCGAAACAGCAAAAAATATCAATACACCAAACGAATATGAACGAGCCCTTGTATATGCTTTTTGGCAATTTACGGACTTGCGGATTTTCAAAATACTGGTTCCTGCGCCAATTCTCGATTCCAAGATAAGCAATTTTGGACTTTGTCCACCCGGTTATAATTCGTGCTTATTCAAAACTCTCCAACAACCTGAATTCCTCTGTAAAAGATTTCAGTTTTCTCATTAATTTCAATGGTTAGTACTCCTCATCAACGACCACTCCAGACCGCTACCCACTGGGGAGCCTATCTGCCTGTGCTCGATAACGGTCGACTCGTCGAAATGAAGAGTGTGGATTTTGATCCGGATCCTTCCAAAATATCCGATGGCTGGGTAGATGCCTATAGTCACCCCGCAAGAATCAGTCAACCAGCAATTCGCAAGGGTTTCTATGACAAAGGATTTCAATCAGACACCGAAGGCAGAGGGCGAGAGCCCTTTGTTTCAGTCTCCTGGGAAACAGCCGAGAAAATTGTCGCAGAATCTCTGCAGAAAGTTAAATCCGACTATGGCAATGAAGCCATCTATGCGGGTTCATATGGCTGGGCAAGTGCCGGAAAATTTCATCATGCACCCAGTCAGCTTCACCGATTTCTGAATCTGTTCGGCGGGTTTACCTATTCCGTTAATTCCTACAGTTTTGCTTCGGCAGAAGTGATTCTCCCGCATGTAATGGGCAATTTTTTCGTCATGCTGGTCAACGTAACAGCATGGCCGTCCATTATTGAAAATACTGACTTATTTGTGGCATTTGGCGGCCTGCCACTCAAAAATACACAGGTTGAGTTTGGTGGGCATGCCAGGCACGTGCAGAAAAATTACACCGCTGAAGCTGCAAGATCCGGAGTTAAGTTTATCAGTATCAGTCCAATTCGAGACGATAGCCGCCAAGAGTTAGACGCCGAGTGGCTGCCCATCGTACCAAATACTGATGTTGCGCTCATGCTTGGCCTCGCCCACACGCTGATCGAGCATGATTTACATCAACCCGAATTTCTGGACAAATACTGCGTTGGCTTTGACCGTTTCGAAGCATATTTGAGAGGCGACACTGATCAACAGCCGAAAACTGCTGAGTGGGCCGCCGAGATTTGCGGGATTGCGGCCGCCTCCATTCGCTCACTCGCAGAGCAAATGGCAGCAAAAAGAACCATGCTCACCGTTAGCTGGTCATTAACCCGGCAGGAACACGGAGAACATACATACTGGATGGCGATTACACTGGCTGCGATGCTGGGGCAAATTGGTCTGCCCGGTGGCGGCGTCGGCTTTGGCTATGGTTCAACCAATGGCGTCGGCAACCATATTGGGCGGCTGCGGTGGCAAAACTATCCGGTTGGTCAAAATCCGTTGTCAATGAAGAGTTTTATTCCTGTAGCCAGGATTTCAGACATGCTTCATGGCCCCGGAACTGAGTTTCACTACAACGGTCGCACCTATACTTATCCCGAGATTGAACTGATTTACTGGGCTGGTGGAAACCCTTTTCATCACCATCAAAACCTAAATCGCCTGATTGATGGCTGGCGGAAACCAAAGTGCACCATTATTCATGATTTTTTCTGGACCGCAGCGGCCCGCTACTCAGATATTGTGCTGCCTGCTGCAACCATGCTCGAGCGCAACGATGTTTCGTCTTCACCCCGGGACTGTTTTGCTGTTTATATGGACAAGGTGTTGCCTAATTTTGCGCAAGCCCGCACTGATTATGAGATTTTTTCCGGCATTGCCCGGCAACTTGGTTTTGAACAGAAATTCACTGAGGATCGCAATGAAAGCGATTGGATTCGCTACCTTTTTGAACAAACCAGGGAGCGCAGCTTAGCAGAAGAAACACAATTTCCAGAGTTTCACGAATTTATTCGCAGCGGGAAAATGCGCGTTGATACACCGAACAAGCCAGGCGTGCTGTTGGAGCCATTCAGAATTGATCCAGTCAGCAATCCACTTAGAACACCCAGCGGCAAAATTGAACTATTTTCCGAGGCAATTGATTCGTTCGGCTACCACGACTGTCCGGGACATGCAACATGGATGCCCCCTTCGGAGTGGCTCGGAAAACCTGAACGCGACACTGATATGCTGCATATGATTTCCAACCAGCCGGCACCGCGTTTACATTCCCAGCTCGACCATGGTGCCCATAGTCGTGCTCACAAGATCAACGGTCGGGAACCTGTACGCATCAATCCACAGGATGCAAACCAAAGAGGCATCGAAGACGCCGATACCGTGCGAGTCTATAACGCTCGCGGTGAGTTCCTGGCGAGTGCTGTGGTCGACGCTAACCTTAGAGTTGGTGTCGTTCAAATCGCAACCGGTGCGTGGCTTGACCCGGACGATCCGAATGCTGACAAAGTTCTGTGCAAGCACGGCAACCCGAATATGGTCACCCATGACAGGGGGACATCCAGCCTGGCACAAGGACCGGCAGCCATGTCCTGCCTTGTAAAAGTAGAAAAATATATCGGGACGCCACCGCCGGTTTCCGCGTTCAACCCACCGCAGTTTACCGCTGGCAAAACACCATAATATTAATTCAGAGTAACTGACAGGACAGAGGAGTTAACCATGTCTGATTCAAAAATCTACGATATACCTCGCGACATTGAAGCCAACGCTAGTATCAACAGCACACAATACGCTGAAATGTATCGCGAGAGTGTCGAAAACCCTGATGAGTTTTGGGCAAAGCAGGCTGATCAGTTCCTGCACTGGTTTAAAAAATGGGATTCCATTAGTGATTTTGATTTTGACAAGGGTCATATCCGTTGGTTTGAAGGCGGCCAGCTCAATGCTGCCTACAATTGCCTCGACCGGCACCTCGAAGCGCGTGGCGACAAGACTGCTCTCATCTGGGAAGGGGATGACGCATCACTCATCAGAAAATTCACCTACCGCGAACTTCATGCAGAAGTTTGCAAACTGTCTAACGTGCTAAAAAACCGCGGCGTCAAAAAAGGTGACCGAATCTGTCTGTATATGCCAATGGTTCCGGAAGCCATGGTTGCGGCGCTAGCCTGCGCGAGAATCGGTGCAATCCACTCAATCGTGTTTGGTGGATTTTCACCGGAGGCACTAAAAGACCGGATTCTTGATTCAGACTGTCAGGTTGTTATCACTGCAGACGAGGGGCCCCGAGGCGGAAAAAATGTACCGCTTAAGAACAATGCTGATGCAGCGATGCAATCGTGTCCAGACGTGCATACCTGCGTCGTCGTTCAGCGAACCGGTAATCCTGTCGCAATGTTGAGTCCCAGAGACATCTGGTATCACGAAGCTACGGCCGAGGTTTCAGCGGATTGCCCGGCAGAAGTTATGGATGCTGAAGACCCGCTTTATATTCTCTATACCTCAGGCTCAACGGGCAAGCCGAAGGGCGTTGTGCACACCACTGCCGGCTATCTGCTCTATGTCACTATGACATTCAAGTACTCGTTTGATTACCGTGAAGATGAAGTCTACTGGTGCGGCGCTGATATCGGCTGGGTAACCGGTCATTCTTATATTGTCTATGGGCCGCTGTCTAACGGCGCGACCAATGTCATGTTCGAAGGTGTGCCGGTATACCCGGATGCCAGTCGATTCTGGCAGGTGTGTGACAATCACAACGTGAATGTCTTCTATACAGCACCGACAGCCATTCGCGCGTTGATTGGAGCAGGAAACGAGTACGTGGAAAAGACCAGTCGCAAAAGCCTTCGAATTCTTGGCACCGTTGGCGAGCCCATCAATCCGGAAGCCTGGGAGTGGTATCACGAAAAAGTGGGTGATCGACGCTGCCCCATCATCGATACCTGGTGGCAAACCGAAACCGGCGGGCACATGATTACGCCATTGCCCGGTGCAACCCGTCTCAAACCAGGCTCTGCGACCAATCCTTTTTTTGGTGTCGTACCCTGCCTGGTTGATCCAGACGGCAATGAAATTGAAGGGGCTGCAGAAGGCGCACTTTGCATCAAATCCTCCTGGCCTGGACAAATGCGGACAGTCTGGGGTGATCATGAGCGCTTTATTCAAACCTACTTCAGCGCCTTTCCCGGAAAATATATGACCGGCGATGGTGCGCGCCGCGATGAAGATGGTTATTACTGGATCACCGGCCGCGTCGATGACGTCATGAATGTTTCAGGTCATCGACTCGGAACTGCAGAAATTGAAAGCGCACTGGTGTTGCATCCAAAGGTCGCCGAAGCAGCAGTAGTCGGCTTTCCGCATAAAATCAAAGGCGAAGCGATTTATGCTTACGTCACGACAGTTGCCGGAACAGAGGAAACCGAAGCGCTGAGAGGTGAGCTTTTTAACATCGTTCGTACCGAGATCAGTCCGATTGCCAAACCCGATGTCATCCAGTTTGCGCCGGGCTTGCCAAAAACGCGATCGGGAAAAATCATGCGCAGAATTTTGCGCAAAGTAGCCGGCAACGATATAGACGACCTGGGTGATACATCGACACTGGCAGAACCGGCGGTGGTCGATGACATCATTGAAAATCGAGTGCTAACTTCCTGATTTCAAGCTTGCTGGCACTTTCGGAATAATCAGCCGCCTCAGCCCATTGGGTTAGGTGCGCTCCGATAAACGTCGGCGATGTCCTTAAGGACCTCTTTGCTCAAGGTTATCGCGCTCGCATCAATACAGACTTCGATCTGTTCCAGTCTTGTTGCGCCAATAATTGCTGATGTCATGAATGGGCGCTGGAGACAAAAAGCGATTGCCATTTGACATGGGTCCAGGCCGTGTTTTTTTGCCACGCGCAGATACTCGTCAATGACCGGGATGACGTGCGCGGTATAGCGCCCGCCAAGATCGTGTGAGAAGGTTCGCCTTGAACCAGGCGGAGTTTTGTCTCCCTGGTACTTGCCGCTTAGAATTCCAGCTGCAAGCGGCGAAAACGCCAAGAGTCCGACTTTTTCGTTTGCGGTCAGCTCCGCGAGATCGAGATCATATTTTCGATCCAGCAGGTTGTATTCGTTTTGGATGCTAACCACCCGTGGAAAATTGTTCGCTTTGGCAATTTCGAGAAACTGGGAAGTTCCCCAACACGATTCGTTTGAAAGTCCGATTGTCCTGATTTTACCCGCATCAACCATTGCCTGAAATCCGTCCAGCGCCTCGTAGACGTAGTCGCGAGTTTCCTCAACATTCTGTCTTGACGGCTTGTAGTTCCAGGACTGGCGAAAATGATAGGAATTCCGATTGGGCCAGTGAATCTGGTAAAGGTCGATGTAATCAGTCTGCAGCCGCCGCAAAGACTCATCCACTGCAATTTGTATTGTTTTTCGGGACACGCCGGAACCATCACGCACTGTATTTGACCCTCGCCCAACGATCTTAGT
>JAJDZL010000209.1 GCA_022824665.1 Gammaproteobacteria bacterium
TGTGCACGCGAAGGTGGATGAAACTGCTCATGGCGTTGTCCTAAAGTGCAATCTCAGTCTGGGCGAGATTGCGAACCGGAGCAAAAGTCTTTCGATGTATGGCCGTGGCACCAAAGCTAGCAAGTGATTCAAGATGCACTCTGGTGCCGTAGCCTGCATGTCGTTCGAACCCATAGTTCGGGTATTCGTTTGAATACTCAGCCATGATCGAGTCCCGAGTTACTTTGGCAATTACCGAAGCGGCTGATATTGCCGGCACGAGCAGGTCGCCCTTGACAATCGCTTTGGCAGGGCAGTCAAGGTTCGGCAGGCGATTGCCGTCTACCAGCACCTGGTCAGGACACTGTTCGAGTCCTTCTACCGCCCGCTGCATCGAGAGCAGCGTTGCCTGAAGAATGTTCATCTCATCGATTTCATCAACACTCGCGAGACCAACCGCCCAACTGAGTGAAGCCGCCTTGATGACCCCTTCGAGCGCACTTCTTTGCTTGGCGCTGAGCCGCTTGGAGTCCGTCAATCCCGGTATCTGCGTCTTGGCCGCAAGCAGCACCGCGGCCGAAACCACGGGACCTGCCAGAGCACCCCTGCCCGCTTCGTCCACGCCTGCAATGTTAAGCTTTATCACGGTACACAAGCCTGGTGATTTCACCCACGGCCAGCTGATTGGCGTTTTGGCGCAGCTCAACAGCAATTTCGTCAAACTTTTTTATGATGCGGGCGCGGTAAGCTTCATCGTGCAGAAGTTTTTGCGCTTCACGAGTCAAGTTTTCCGCGGTACAGTCATTTTGCATAAATTCCGGAATCACGGGCCCGCCATCGAAGTGATTAAGCATGGAATAGAAATTGGTTTTTGTCAGCACTTTGACCATCCAGTAAGAAAGCCGCGACAGCCGATAAGATACCACAACCGGTTTTCCAAGCAAAGCCGTTTCGAGCGCAGCAGTACCCGACGCAGCGATAACGAGATCGGACACAGCAATGACATTGAGTGATTCATGCATGACGATCTGAACGGATATCGAGCAATTCATGCTGTCTAGCGTCTGCCTGAATATCTGACAGGTCGCATCGTTGATAAAGGGTGCAATGAACTTTAGTGTCGGATCGTCAGCAGCCAGGCTTTCAGCTGTATTGAGAAAGATTGACGCGAGACTTGAAACTTCGTTCGCTCTGCTGCCTGGCAGGATCGCCACCACCCTATCCTCAGCTGAGAGTCCAAATCGCGAGCGGTCAGACAAGTTCTCGCACACGGCAATTTCGTCAGCCAGCGGATGCCCGATATAGGTGTACGGAATCCCGGCGCGATCAAAAAGTGCGCTTTCGAACGGATAAATGGTCAACAGATGATCGACTGCTTTTTTGAGTTTATGGATTCTGTAGCCGCGCCACGCCCAGACGGTGGGCGCAACATACTGCAGGGTTGGAATGCCTGCGCGCCGCAGTCTTTTTTCAATTGAAAGATTAAAATCGGGCGCATCAATGCCAATATAGATGTCAGGCGGACTGCCAAGCAGAAATTCAGTGTAGTCTTTTCGAATTTTGAGTATTTTCCGAAGCCTGCCGATGAGTCCCTCGATGCCGAGCGCGCTGATGTCATCAAGCGTATAGTGCGCGGCTGCGCCTTCACGCATCATCGCCGGCCCGCAGATGCCTGACACATCGACTTCGAGATTCCGGGCTTTCATCGTGCGGATCAGGTTCGCTGCGATGTTATCACCTGAAGGTTCCGCGACGACCATGGCAACCTTCATCGCTAGCGCACCTGAAATCGTTCCGCTGAAGAGCAGCTGTTGATGAATCGACCGCCTGCCAGAGCAAAACTGAAGTCCGGCATCGGTTTATCGAACTACACCGCGTTCGCTGGTCTTTAGAAATTCAATGAAATGCTGCACGCTTTCATTGGCCCGGGTCTCGTCGCTGAGTTCTGCAACCAGCTCCTCCAAGGTCATGCTCTGGAGAAAATAAAGGCCGAATACGCGCTTTAGCGCAGATATCGTAGCAGCGTCAAAGCCACGCCGCCGGATGCCCCTGACATTGACGGACTTCATACGTGCGGGATTGCCGTTTACCATCATATAAGGCGGCACATCCTGTCTCAATACCGTATTGATGCCGGTCATACAGTGTGCCCCCACCCGGCAATTCTGATGAATCAGGGTGAAGCCGCCGGTGAAGGCGTGATCGCCGACTGTAACGTGACCGGCGAGATTAGTGCCATTGGCAAACGTGCAGTGGCTGCCGACCTGGCAGTCGTGCGCGATATGGGAATAGGCCATGATGATGTTATCATCGCCGATGCGTGTCACCGCGACGGGCTCAGTTCCGCGACTGATGGTGACCATCTCGCGAATACTGTTGCGATCACCGATTTCAAGACGGGTCGGTTCGTTGCGGTAATGTATCGACTGTGGTTCGCCGCCCAGCACGGCAAATTCGTGTATTCGATTAGCCGCGCCGATGCGCGTATGACTTCGAATGACGGCATGGTTGCCGAGCCACGAGTCATCACCGATTTCTACATCAGCTTCAACGACGGCATAGGGATCGATTCTAACGTTGCGACCTATTTTTGCCTGGGGAGAGACAACAGCCTTGGGATCGATCATCTACAGTTCCTGAAAGGTGAACAGTAAATCAGCTGAGCAGACGACGGTATCGCCAACCTTGGCTGTGGCAGCGGTTTTCCAAAGCCGGCTGACTTTACGGACCGTTCGGGTTTCGATCTCAATCAGGTTGCCTGGCAGGACGGGACGCTTGAAGCGCGCCTTGTCGACACCTGCAAACAGATATAACCGCTTGTCATCAGCTTTAGCACCAAGTCCGAGGCTTGCCATAATTGCTGATGCCTGCACCATTGCCTCCAGAATCAGCACACCCGGGAAGATTGGGTGGTGCGGAAAATGCCCCTGAAATACAGGTTCGTTGACTGTAACCGCCTTGGTCGCCAGCAGCCAGTCATCGGCGTAATCCACCACCTGATCGACCATTAGCATGGGATAGCGGTGCGGCAGTAATTCCATTATTTCAGTGGTAGATAGCGAGGGCATGGTTTAGTCTCGATTCGTTTTGCTGATTAATTGAGGTGCTGAGTTATGGATTGAGGTTATTCAATTTCGCGAGTGTTCGGTTCCACTGATTTACATCTCTCGCTGGCACTGCGGAGGAATATGTTCCGGCTTTGGCGATTGATTTGGATACCATACTCGTTCCGAGCACCGTGACATCGTCCGCGATAGACACATTATCCCTGATTGCAACCATACCGCCGATCACGCAGCGTTGACCGATCGTCGCGCCACCGCCGATTCCGACACTGGCGACGATCAGGGTATTTTTGCCAATCTCCACATTGTGACCAATATGGCAGTTGTTGTCAATCTTGACCCCGTCATGAATCCTGGTGTCGCCGATCGAACCGCGGTCGATTGATGTCAGTGCGCCGATATCCACATCGTCGCCGATTACGAGTGCGCCGATGTTGCGAACAGGCGTCCAGGTGTCGCCATTTCGCTCAAAACTGAACCCGGGTGCACCAAGTACCACCTGAGCAGAAAAGCGACAGCGATTGCCGACCGTCGTACGCCGATAGATGGTTGCGTTTGGACCGATGGTGCTGTGGGCGCCGATTTTCGTGTGAGACTCAAT
>JAJDZL010000233.1 GCA_022824665.1 Gammaproteobacteria bacterium
CATCCGATCTACCCTCACCTGCCCGAACACCCGCAGGTCATGGTGCTGGATTTCGATGGAGATAACCCGCAGGACACCAATGTCTGGCACACCGATCTCACCTTCAAAGGCACCGGACCATTCGCTTCAGTACTCTACAGCCGCAGTGTACCGCCGGTTGGCGGAGACACAATGTGGGCGTCATTGACCGCAGCCTACCAGGCACTGCCCGACGGGCTTAAGTCTGAAATTCAGAACCTGCGCGCGGTTCATGACATGGGCGATTTTCGAAACAACTTTACGGTTGGCGAAGCTTCTGGAGCGGCCGTAAAATTAGTCAGCGCACACACCGAGCTCGGCAGTGCCATTCATCCGCTCGTCAAACGACATCCAACCACCGGCAAACCGTTTGTGTTTTACAATCCTGCCTTCACATCTCATGTTGAAGGCCTGACCGCCTCAAACTCGGCAAGGCTCCTCGCGTACCTGACCGATCACGTCACCCAGCCAGAGTTTCAGGTGCGTTTTCGATGGGACGATGATGTTGTCGCGATTTGGGACAACCGCTGTACGATGCACTATGCGCTTTATGACTATGCACCACATCGACGGGTCATGCACCGCGTTACTGTTGTCAATGACCAAAGAGCAGACAACTCAGCAGTATCGCTTGAAGATGTCGCCTAAACCAACGCTGATTTGGTTTAATCAACGTCCTCACCATCATATAAAGTCACGGCTATTGCGCGCTATGCATCCTGCAGCCCGGTTCAATCCCAACCATCACTCATCCTCCTTCGAACACGATTGCAAAGTGCTGATTCAGCGCAAACAGCAATCTAGTCCTTTATTTGGGTAATCTGAACATTCATGTCTTCAGTCGATAAAGTTTTAAGTGCCCGCTGGGTGATTCCCGTTGACCCATCCAATAGCGTCCTGGAAGAACACAGCATCGCGATCAACAAAAACCGCATTCATGCGGTCATGCCGACAAAGGCGGCGCGCGAGCTTTTCGACACTGCCGAATTCATCGACCTGCCCAATCACGCAGTCATTCCAGGCTTTGTCAACGCGCATACACACGCGGCCATGTCGCTTTTAAGAGGCGTTGCCGAAGACCTGCCTCTGGAAACCTGGCTGCAAAACTATATCTGGCCGTTGGAACAAAAATGGGTCAGTGAGGATTTCGTCCGCGCTGGCACCCGGCTCGCCTTTGCGGAAATGATTCAAAGCGGTACAACCTGCATGAACGACATGTACTTTTTTCCGAATGTGGTCGGCGAGCTCGCAGCAAAAACCGGTCTGCGAGCCTCACTTGGCATGATCGTTTTGGAGTTTCCAACCATTTGGGCAAGCTCAGCAGACGACTACCTGCAAAAGGGGCTGGAAGTGCACCGCGAGTTCAGCAGCACAAACCTGGTTTCGACCATGTTTGCACCCCACGCGCCCTACACCGTTGCAGACGCGATGTTCGAGAAAATCGCATCAGCAGCCGCCGAGCACAGCCTGCGTATTCATATGCACGTACACGAGACCCGCGACGAGATTGAAAACTCCTTGAAGATGCATGGCGTGCGCCCAATCGAACGCCTCAATCAACTTGGAATAGTCACCGAAAACCTGATCGCGGTTCATGCAACTCAACTTGAAGAAAACGAAATTGCGCTTTTCGCAGAAGCCAAAAGCAGCGTCGCACACTGCCCGAAATCCAATCTCAAATTATCCAGCGGCACCTGCCCGGCCGCTCAATTGCTCAAAAACGGCGTCAATGTTGCCATCGGCACAGACAGTGCAGCCAGCAACAACTCTCTGAACATGCTTGAAGAAATGCGCTTTGCCACGCTGCTTGCTAAAAATACACCGGCTGGCGCCGCAAACATCCCGGTCCACCAGGCGCTTCGCATGGCCACAATAAACGGTGCCAGGTGCTTAGGGCTCGACGCGGATATCGGTTCTCTGGAAGCTGGAAAACTGGCAGATATCACCGCGCTTGATTTGAGCGAGCTGGCCTGTCTGCCTGTCTATGACCCGGTTGCCCAGCTGGTCCATGCGGCAAGCCGAAATCAGGTCACCGACGTATGGGTTGACGGCAAACGCTTGCTGAATAACCGTAAGCTCACCACCATCGATGAGACCGAGTGCGCAGACACTGCGGTGCGTTGGGGAAAGAAACTCCGAAAGTCTCTTTGAGCCCGAATTTTTGTCAGCATCATGAACACAGCAAACGTAGATCAGGCAGAAGTCCAGAAGTTTTCCAGACTGGCTGATGAGTGGTGGGATCCGAACGGCGAGTTTCGCACCCTGCACATGCTAAACCCGCTCCGGGTCAAGTACATTCAGGACCAGACACCGGTTGCCGGTCTCAGAGTGCTTGATATTGGCTGCGGCGGCGGCATACTGGCTGAAGCACTCGCTGACCAGGGTGCCGAGGTTACCGGTATCGACATCAGTGAGCAGGCAATTTTTGCCGCCAGGCGGCACTTACGGGTTAGCGAGCTGGAAGTGAACTATGTTTGCGCGACTGCTGAAGAGTTCGCGGACGAAGACGGCGCAGCGTTTGACATGATTACCTGCATGGAACTCCTCGAACATGTCCCGGACCCGGCCTCTCTCATCGAAGCGTGCGCCCGACTGCTTAAGCCGCAAGGACACCTTTACATGTCCACGCTCAATCGAACGCCAAAAAGCTGGCTGCTCGGTATCGTTGCTGCCGAGTACATGTTGAAACTCCTCCCCAGAGGCACCCACCAGCATCGCAATTTCATCCGACCTTCAGAACTCTATGAGTGGTGTGAAAAGGCCCACCTTCGCATGTGTGATATCACCGGGCTGCACTATAACCCCCTCGCAAACTCATTTCGCCTCGGGGACGGTGTCGACATCAACTACTTTGTGCGTTGTCAGCGGACATGAACAGCTTCGACCTCGTTCTGTTCGATTTTGACGGAACCATGGCACACACCGCGCATGATATGATCAACGCGCTCAACATGCTGCTCAGCCAGCATGACAAACCGGCCGTGGCCTACAAGGATTTACGCGCCCATGTTTCGAACGGCACACCGGCACTTTTGCGCCATGGCTTCGGCTGTGGACCGGGAGATCCTGAATTTGAACCGCTGCGCGATGAATTTCTTGAGATCTACCAGCGCCACCTGTGTATCGACACAGTCCTCTACCCGGGGTTTGATGCACTGCTTGCGCGGCTCGATGACACCGGCATTGCCTGGGGAATTGTAACCAATAAACCCGAACACCTGACCCGGCAGATTGTTGCACACCTTGGGATTGCGAGCCGCGTCGCATGTATTGTTGGAGGAGACACATTAAAGCAGCGAAAACCCGACCCGGAACCCGTCACCCATGCCTGTAAGCTTGCCGGCAGTGCACCCGAAAAGTCAGTATATATCGGCGATTCGTGGCGCGATATCGAAGCGGGACGACGCGCCGGGCTGACCACCGTTGGCGTTTCGTATGGCTATATTCCGCCCGATGATGACCCCCAACAATGGGGTGCGGACATTGTCATCCACGCGGTCGAAGACATCGCCGGCATGCTATGGAATAACAGGGCGACCGGCAGGTAAACAACCATCGCAGTGGTGATCATTTCCTGACCGCGCACAGGTTTTTGAACCTCGCAATCTGCTGCTTATCCAGCTCCAGCCAGCACCCTTTCTTTAACTGCCGCGGCAATCGATAGTGACCGTAGCGAATTCGCTTCAAGCGGCTGACGTCGTATCCCAGTGCCTGCCAGGCACGGCGG
>JAJDZL010000230.1 GCA_022824665.1 Gammaproteobacteria bacterium
TGTGACGGAAATTTCAGCATCCGGGATCAGCGTGGCCAATAAAATCAGTAGCGAAAACCCTACAGCGCAATCGCCTCAACCGTAGAAACCGTCGATTTTGCTATATCTTGGTACAATATTACAATAATCGAACTTTCTAACTTTCCGACTATTTCGCGTAAATCTATCATGAACTTAGTAACAGTGAAACCGAAGTTTCAAGTCACCATTCCAGCCAAGTTGCGCAAGCGTATCAATCTCCAAGAGGGTGACGTCATGGAAGCAATCGGCGTCAACGACGGAATTCTGTTCAAGGTTAAACAGGTGGTAGATCGGAACCAAATTGCTGACGGAATCGCTTCGACGTTTGCGGAAGCACGTGTGCTGCCTGAGGATGCAGAGCGCTCCGAAGATGAGGTCATGGAAGACGCGATCGAGGAAATTTCAGCATCGCGTCGTGAGCGCCGCGCACATGAAATATGAAGGTCCGTATTAGACTGCAATGTCTTAATTTCAGCGGGATAAACAGACGGCACCTGTCGCGCAGTGATCGATAAAGTTGTACGATTCAATCAAACCATACTGTCTGCCCCAATTCTATCGGGATATATAGCAGTTGCCGGACGGCCCAGACTGAAACCTTACTTCTACACCTTGAAATCATTAATTCAGGAAATCAGGCAATTGGCCGTCATTGTCGGGCCTGCGAATTTGGAGTTTGGTCTACACGACTTGAGCTCATAGCATTCAAATGATCAATAGTTTTGCAGCGCGGCAGAATCATCAACCTTTCGAATCACCCGAAAAACAGTTGCTTGGCCCAGTTCAATTTCTGATTAAGTTGTTGGACGACCGGGATTTGAAACGGACAGATGCTGTCAGTTTCTTGGGCTTCGCGGTACATGAATCAGACTAATCAGACTATGTAGTATGTGTTTTAGATGGCCATAAAGTTCTGCCGGAGAGACAGGATCTGAAGGATAGAGTTTATCTTCTTTTGTGTATTCGACAGTCACTCTGGCACTTCTTTAAAGACATAGAGGTTGAAAACGAATGATTACGTGAACCTCAGCAATTATTGGACGGTGAAATTGCGATGGATATCATGTTGGACGGCAAGTTTGAAAATTTTCTGCTGGTCAAGGAATACGTGGACGACATAACGCTAATGCAGATTTCATAAGATTGCTGCATATTCCCTCGCTTCGCTATAATCAATTCGAATGTGAGGTTGAGAGAGTCTAAGTTTACCTCGCCAAATCTGCCCTTACCCAAGTGAGTTGGCTGCGGGCACGCCACCAAATGCATTGTCGATTATCAATGGATTACGACACACTATTCTCTGAGAGGATTGGCCGGCTGAAAGAGGCTGGAAATTATCGCGAGTTTACGGATTTAGAGCGCCGTGCGGGGCGCTACCCGCGAGCCATGAACCATTCTATTGGACGGGAGATCACGCTTTGGTGCAGCAATGACTACCTTGGCATGGGACAGCATCCGGTAGTTGCCGAAGCCATTTGCGAAACCGTCAATCAAATCGGCTCCGGTGCCGGTGGTACTCGAAATATCGCGGGAACGAGCCATCCGCTGGTGCTTTTGGAATTGGAACTGGCTAATTTGCACCAAAAAGAAGCCGCCCTCGTATTTACCTCTGGTTACGTTACCAATTCGACGGTGTTGAGCACACTCGGCACTTTGCCCGACATGGTGCTTTTCTCCGATGCTCTGAATCACGCTTCCATGATCGAAGGCGTCAGATTTGGCAAGTGCGAACGTCATATCGTCCGTCATAACGACGCTGAACATCTCGAGGAGCTGCTTGCCAGTGTCGATATCAAGCGTCCGAAACTGATCGCGTTTGAATCGGTATATTCCATGGATGGCGACATCGGCCCCATTAAGGAGTTTTGCGAATTGGCAAAGCGTTACAATGCGCTGACTTATCTGGATGAAGTGCATGCGGTTGGACTCTATGGTGAATCGGGCGGCGGGGTTGCCGAGCGCGAAGGTTTGTCGGATCAGGTTGACATCATTCAGGGAACCCTGGGCAAGGCATTTGGCGTTGTAGGCGGCTACATTGCTGCCAATGCGAAATTGATCGACTTTATCCGCTGCTACGGCAACGGTTTTATTTTTACCACGGCCATGCCGCCGGCGACAGCTGCTGGAGCCGCGGCCAGTGTTCGACACGTCAAAAAAGACATTCAAAGCCGGATTCGCCTCCATCGTAATGTCAACGTAGTTAAGTCCCGGCTCACAGCTGCCGGCTTACCCGTCCTTCCAAATCCAAGCCACATTGTTCCGGTGATGGTCGGTGATGCCAACCGCTGCCGAGAAGCCAGCAATCTGCTGCTCGAAAAACACGATATTTTTGTTCAGCACATCAACCACCCGACTGTACCGTTCGGTACCGAGCGACTGAGAATTACGCCGACGCCACTGCATACGGACGAAATGATTGACCATCTGGTCGAATCACTGCAGAATGTTTTTGATGAGTTGGGGCTGGCACGTGAACCTGTCACTCAGCCTGCTGAGCCAATGCCGGCATCCGTTAACTCGTAATTGACATCCACGGGCGCTTGCCGAACTTCTCGAGAATTCGGCTGTAGATCTTCAGCTCAGGCTCAGACGCTTGGTCATTTCACCCGCACTGCTTTGTTTTGAGCTTCGGATTTCACGCACATGAAATTTGCTATTCAGCTGTCAGCTGACTATCCCAGCAAAGACTATGGTGGTGACCGGGTCTATCAGGATATGCTCGAACAGGCAGTTCTCGCAGATAAACTCGGATTCGAATCGGTCCTGATCACTGAGCATCATCTGATCAATTGCCTGATGATGCCAGCGCCTTTGCAATTTGCAGTCAAGATTGCCGCTCACACCCGCAATCTCAACATCGTAACCGCGGTAGTTGTATTGCCGCTGCATGATATGAGGGTGTTTGCCGGAGAAATTGTCGTTGCAGATATTTTCACCGACCAGCGCCTGTTGCTTGGTGTTGGCCGCGGAGCATATAAATATGAACTGGAACGTCTCGGTGTGCCAATCGCTGAAACTCAGGAGCGGTTTGATGAAGCGCTTGAAGTACTCCAGGCATTGCTTAGCGAAGAAGAGGTTTCCTGGGACGGTCGCTATTACTCGTTTGAACCGCTAACCATCATGCCTCGCCCGGTAAGACGGGGCGGCCCGCCCATGCTGATGGCTGTCATGAATCCGGATTACATTTATCACCACGCCAAGCGCGGTATGCACATACTGACTACTCCCCTGGCAGGCACTCAGGAACTGTTACAGCAGCAGGCAAGTGCATTCAGGCGCGCCAAAGACGAGCGCTCGGACAAGGGAGCCGACTTGACCCTGACTTTGTCGCGTGTTGGATTTGTCGCAGGGAACGATCGGGCGTGTCGTGCCCATCTCGAAACCGCGTATGCGTATTACAGCCGCTTCGATAATGTTTTTACCGGACCCGGAATTGTCGATGCAGGGATGATCAGACCCCTGCCGCGCAATCAGACAATAGACGAGCTGGCCCAGAATATCCTGATATGTACACCAGCGGAAATGGTTGACAGGTTGGCGCCTTGTGTTGAAATGGGTGTCGACCGCATGGTATTGAATATTAATTTTGGCATCAGTCAGGCGCAGACCCTGGAGTGCATTCAGTGTTTAAGCGAACAGGTTATGCCGCAATTTACCTGATGCCTGACTGGTTTACGATGAGTTTGAAATAGTTGAGCCAATGTCCGCCGTTGATTGTCCATTCAGCATTGAAGGTCGAGGTGAGCCCCTGATCCTGATACACGGTATCGGTGCGGCGCGCAGTGCCTGGCGATATCTCACGCCAACCTTAAGTGCAAAGTTCAAGGTGATCAGTTATGACCTTCGTAGTCATGGGCAGGCACCGTTGACTGAACCTGATTTCGGTATCGAGGAGTTGGTTGATGATCTTGAATCGGTTCGCCGGCGAAGCGGTGTAGAGCAGGCGCACTTTGCAGGTCATTCGCTTGGTGGCATGATTGCGCCGGCCTATGCCCGTCGATTTCCTGAGCGCGTGCTTTCTCTATCTTTGCTGTCGACCGCCGCCGCTAGAACGGACGACGATCGGGCTAAGGTTTGGAGTGTAATTGAGGCGATGGAGCGCTATGGCATCCCTCAAACGCTTGAGACGCTGACATCGCGCTGGTTCACAGACAGGTTTATCGAACAAAATCCAATGATTGTTGAAGCCCGCCTTGAGCAGGTGGTTGGTACCGACCCCGCTAATTTTCTGAATGTTTTCAGAATCTATGCTGACACTGAAATGATTTCATGGCTGCATGAAATCAGTGTTCCGACTTTGGTACTTACAGGTGAGAATGATGGCGGGTGCAGTCCGCGTATCAATCAGAAAATTGCTGATCGTTTGGTGGATTCTGAGTTGGTTATTCTGCCGAACTATAAACACTCGATATTATTGGAAGCGGGACCGGAGGTGGCGGAACATATTGTGAGATTTGTCCGTAAGGTCAACTCAAGAACATTCCGATCAACACAAAATGGTCAGCAAACCCCAAATTAAATCGCAAGGACTTGATGCGAGCTGGTATGTAGACCCCTCAGTCTACAGCAAGGAGCGCGAGCGGATTTTCCGACCGAACTGGTGGTTGATGGGTCCTGTCAGTGAGGTGGCAAATCCGGGCGACTATTTCTGTGACAGAATTTGTGGTTGGCCCTTATTTGTACTGCGCGGTAGTGACGGAAAGCTGCGGGCGTTTTTGAATGTTTGTCGTCACCGCGGTGCGAGCCTGCTTCCGCAAGGTGCTGGTCACCGTGTCGAGACAATTCGCTGCCCGTACCATGGCTGGCTCTATGATGAGTTCGGTGCGTTGCTGAGCGCGCCGCGTTTTGGTGAGGGCTTGGACAATGAGTTGGACAAGATCGCGTTGAGTCAAATTGACGTGCATGTCTGGAACGGGCTGGTATTTGTCAGGTTCTCGGCTGATCAGGGTTTGGAATTTGAAGACTGGCTGGGTGAGGCAGCGACATTAGTCGAGACATTTCCCGGACCTGACGAGCTTGATTATCATGGTGAGTTTTCTGTTGTGGGTGAGCTCAACTGGAAGACCTACTGCGACAATACGGTTGAAGGGTATCACTTAAATCAAATCCATCCAAGACTTGGAAAAGCGCTGGCTGGTGGTGATGTCAGCTTGTATTCGGTCAACGATGGCCGCTCGGTGGTCTTCGATATCTCGCATGCAAGCAGTAGTGATGCCAGCGCCACAAGAGGAGAAAAAGGGCTTTGGATTTATCATTTTCCTGGATTTCAACTGGTTCTCGGAGACCGGATTTTCAAAGCAGAGCGCCTCGATTCAGAACATCCCAATCACGTTCGCTCAAGAAACTGGGCCTGGTATGGTGAACTCGACATCGAAGCCAGAAAAGATGCTTTTGAATGGGGTAAACAGATTGTAAAAGAGGACTTCGGTATTTGTGCAGATGTTACCAGAAACATGCG
>JAJDZL010000032.1 GCA_022824665.1 Gammaproteobacteria bacterium
TTTTGAAATTCGCTAACAGAATAATTCGAAGTTGCATCCTGGTTTTGCGGAATCTACCAACTGCGCGATGATCGAATTCCAATTGGACAGACCCGTGCAACAAAAACTCAACAAAGTGTAACAAGGACTACCAAGATATGCCACTCGAGAAAAGCATAGGAAAGGCAGTAGACAACCTCATGAAGTGGGCCAGTCAGCCGAAGTGGGAATCATTCCTGCATGATACCTACATGTTCCATTTTTACACACCAAATGATTTGTTTGAGCTCGTGGAGGAACTATTTGGTGAAGATCTTTATGAGTTCCTGGATACTGGACCTGGTTTAATGGCAAGGATTTCAATCATGGAAGATTTTCTCCAGAGCCGATTTGGTGAAGATGGCGAATTGAATCCAGTCGACGATTTTTTGAAACGTCGAGGCTGGCGCGAATCGGTTCCCGCACGACGCTATCTTGAATCGTTCCGCGACTCACAAGTGTCTTTGTATGAAGTCATTGAAGTTCATCCGGGTCAGTCTTTAGTACTAAGAGACTTGATTCAAGATAACAGAACGGTCACGGTTGATGAGGTCGAAGGTTCAAAACAATTAGCCGTTTGGGATGGCATTGTGACACGAATTGTTCCGCACCGAAACAAATCCTACATCTTCGGGAGTGTTTTGCCATTCAATGCCCTCGCAACGCAGGCTCTGCTCGAACATATTGAATTCATTAAAAAGGAATATGTACGTATGCGTCGCAAGGGATTCCGAAAAAAATTTGGGCGCGACTTTGAAGTGCCGAAAATTACTGACCAAGCTATACTCAAAAAGCTACCCTTGGCAAACATCTTGTTGGAAGCATGGATACTCGAAACTCTTCAAGCTATGTATGCTCCTCGGCCGCAATTGCGAAATTATGATGGTGATCTAATCGAGTTATGCGAAGTCCACTTTCCGATCAAGGGGAACGGGACTGATATCGCCGGCGTGCTTGAACACTCTGATACGTTTGCCGCGTCAGACGATGGGAATGTCTGGCAATGGTATGGTGAAACAAAATTCCACGAGTCCTCAGCAGAATTCGCACCGGACATGATTGATATGCAAAGCCCTTTGAATGTTGGCGCGACGGTTGACAAAAACATCATGCTTGGCGTACTGAGATTAGATTCAACAACACTGATTTTGGAAACTAATTCCGTCGAGCGAGCTGAGCGGGGTCAGGCATATTTGGCTGGCCTGTTGGGCAGTTTGGTCGGGCCTTCACTGATTTCACACCAGCAAATGGATAGAGCATTGGATGAATACGCTGCGCACTCTACTGGAGAACCGATCGCACAAACCGAAGAGATGATGGAAATGGCACATGCTTACCATGATGAGCATTACCGAGAAACACTCGATACCCCGCTTCCGATGCTGGATGGAAAAACCCTGCGCCAGGCGGCAAAGTCAAAGAAACACCGCAAAGATGCCATTGCCTGGCTCAAGCAACTGGAAAACATGGAATCCAAAAACGCGATTGAATCGGGAATGAAGCCTTACGACACAGCCTGGATTTGGGAGGAATTAAACCTCAAACCTCCTGAAAATTAATCAGCACAACTAACCGCGAGCGTAGCTTCACCCTGTCGCAAGTCAAATCCGATTCACTTACAACGATTTCAGAGCCTGACGATCGATTTTGTTGGTGCCTGTTTTTGGGAGATCACTCAAGTAGATGATTTGTCTTGGGTATTTGTGAGGCAGAAGTTTTGACTTGGTGAAGTCTTTGAGCTCTTCTGTAAGTGCTTCATCACCTTTAATTCCTTTTGTGAGCGCAACCCAGGCTTTGATCGTCATGCGTTGATCTGCAAGCTCAAACGCCTGCACACAGCATTCCCTGACCTTTGGGTGTTCATTAAGCGTTGTTTCGATCTCCATCGGATAAACCCACTGGCCAGAGACCTTTACCAAATCATCAGCCCGGCCCTTGAAAAAATAAAACCCTTGTTCGTCCATCACGAATATGTCGCCCGTTACAAGCCAACCGTCACGTATGGTCTCGCTGGTTTTATCAGGTCGGTTCCAGTAAAGCTCGGCGCCTGAAAGCCCTCGCACATGCATAATTCCCTCCTCCCCTCCGGCTACGTCTTTGCCGTGCTCATTGACGAGTCTGACTGCGTATCCTGGGACTACACGTCCGGCAGATCCGGTTTTTTGGCGCGTCTCATCGTTCGACAGATAAATGTGCAGCATTTCCGTTGAGCCAAGTCCTTCAATAATCGTCAAACCAAAGCGCGACTGCCACTTATCGGACAACTCCTCAGAGAGAATTTCGGCAGCGGAAATACACAATCGAACCGAACGCAGATCGGCAGTTTCGGCCAGAACATTGTGCATCAAGGCCGTATAAACAGTCGGCAGCCCGAAGAGTACGGTAGGTCGATACTTTGCGATGTGAGCAAAAATTCGCTCAGGCGTGGGACGCCCGGATAGCAGTACAACTGCTGCGCCGCGGCTCATCGGAAAAGTAATCGAATTTCCAAAACCGTATGCGAAAAATATTTTGGGGATCGAAAAACAGATGTCAGACGACTCAAGCTTCAGAATGTTGGCGCCATAGGTTGCCGCGGTATATGGCGCATCCTCATGCAGGTGAACGATGCCTTTGGGCTGTCCGGTCGAGCCGGACGAATACATCCAGAATGCCTGATCTTTGTGACTGGTCGGGCATTCTGACAGATTGGCAGATTCCTTTTTCCAGGGGCGCTTTTTTACCTGGAGAACCGTCTGGCACGCCAAGTCCTCACTTGTGGCATCAGCCAGCAAATTTTCAAAACCCTGCGACACAATTGCAGTCGTTGCCGCGCAGTCTTTGAGGAAAAATGCAATCAACTCGGCTGGCGAGAGCGTATTGGTCAGTATTGGCACAAGCCCCGCACGCATGGCACCCATGATGGCTGCCGGATAGGCAGGTTCGTCGTCCATCAACAGTAAAACGCGGTCGCCGCGTTTACAAAAGCGTTTGAGATGATTGCCAATTCTGGCCGCTTCTCCAGCCAACTCGGCGTATGTCCAAATTCCGGAATCGTGCAGAACTGCCGGCCGCGCAGAATTGTCCGGCAAATTGTCCCAAAGCAGACGCGCCGCGTTGTATTGGTCGGGGATTTTGAAACCGACCTTTTTTGCAAGCTGCTCTATTGTGGGATGGCTCATCGCGGTCACTCCGAGATTAGTCGGCAAGCGTCTGAAACTGCGTTAATCATTTGGCGAACGATGAATTGAATCAGCAAAAGTCTTCAATATTCAAGTCGCGCATCGCTAGCTCAGCTGAAAATTTTGGCGACATCACTCGAAGTTTATCAGACGTGATGCGCCCGGACCGAGAGATGTAACTGCATGCCAGCTCCCAAGGGGAAAGCGCCATATGCTGTGCAAAGTTTTCGTACCACAATGCTGATTTTGTTGCGGCATCAGTAAACTTCTGCAAATTTGGCAGGCGTTCAGCCTGAAACGTTCGAAATGCATGCTCGATATCATAATCTGATTCCTTTAGTGCATTGATCAGAACGATTACATCCTCCATGGCCAACCGCGTTCCAGAACCGATGGAATAGTGTGCAGTATGTAAAGCATCACCGACCAGTACGCGATTATTGCTGTACCAGCGTCGATTACTCAGAATCGGGAACTGTCTCCATACAGAATGATTACTAACCAGTCTGGCGCCATTTAGCGTTTCAGCAAATATTTGCTCACAAATTGACCGATTCTCCGATTCGCTTCTATTCGCGAATCCGACATGATTGAATGTCGGCTCGTCGCATTCAACAATGAAAGTGCTCAAGTTCGCTGCATACCTGTAGTGATGCGCGTTGAAAAATCCACAGTCAGCCTGGACAAAGGTCTGGGTAAGCGCGTCAAAAGGCCGTTCCGTCCCATACCAGCAGAACCAGTTTCGAGTCAATGATTTGCTTTGACCATACATTTGCGGTGCCTCGGCCCGAACAACCGAATTCAATCCGTCAGCACCAATCACAATGTCACAATCATCGAACACTGAAAGATCATTGACCCGCGTATCGAAAATTGGCTGAACACCGAATTCAGATGCCCGCAGCTGCAGCAGCGTCAGAAGTTTCAGCCGTCCGATCGCGCTGAATCCCACGCCGTCAATTGAAACGGTCTCGCCACGGTGCACGATACGAATATCATCCCAGAACTCCATCTCAGAATTGATCAGTGCGGCTGTCTCCGGATCATCTCGACGCAAGTAATTTAGCGCCGTAGCTGAGAATACAACCCCGAACCCCCAGGTTGCGTTTCGAGGGTTTTGTTCAATGATTCTAACGTCCCAATCAGGCCTGCTACGCTTAAGTAATATGGCTGCATATAGTCCTGCCGGCCCTGCGCCAACGATGCCAATTTTCATCACATCGTTCCAAAGGCAATTGCTCTGATGTCGCAATTCATCAGCATATTCAATCGATTGGCGCCTCTTAGGTCATGCAAAATCGTCACTTCCTGATTTTTCTTTTATCACCCTGAATAAAATTCGTCATTGAAATCCACATTTGACTGAATTTCCATCGATAAACACGAAAGATTCTCGAAACGGTCAGTGCTGCCAAAATTAGTGAAGACGACCCGATTGTAATTTTCGGTCAGAGTGATACGCTAAATCCACTCGCGTAACGGTGCCAGTAAAAGAATCTGGGTAATCAACGCCAGGATGCCGGTGATGACGACTCGGCCTGGTACGTAAATCACATTGATCCATTACTTGCTGCTCCATTGAACAAATGGCTTCTATCAGCTGACACCCGGCTTGGAACATTGACCGCAATAATTCGACGCCGCAAAATTAAGTTACTCGTTTTCGGCCGGCTTTCGAATCGATCAACCGATTCTAACTGGTGATTCCTGGAAGTTCGTCAG
>JAJDZL010000056.1 GCA_022824665.1 Gammaproteobacteria bacterium
TCAGATGCCCTGTCGCGGCGCATGTTCCGCTACTCCATTCAATACCTGGCAGCATTGTTTGCAGTCATGCTGGTCGATCACTACCTTGCATTGGGTGTTGCATTCTGACGACTTGTGTAGCTGGACGAACGGCCACCAAAACTAAAAATCATTCAGCAGCAAACAGGATGACCAAAAAAACAGCCATCAGTGCGCTGTCGCCGCTCGACGGACGCTACGTCAACAAGGTTGATTCGCTACGCGATATCTTCAGCGAATTCGGATTGATCCGTTTGCGACTGCACGTCGAGGTCGAATGGCTGATTCACCTCGCCAATCACCCCGACCTGACAGAACTCGCGCCGCTTTCACCTGAATCAGTCAACCATTTGCGAATGCTGGTGAAGAATTTTTCACCCAAACACGCGCTGGAGGTGAAAAACATCGAAAAGGAAATCAATCACGATGTCAAAGCGCTTGAATATTTTCTCAAACAAAAGTCCAGCGAAGTCCCTGAGTTGGCTAAGGCCCAGGAATTTATTCATTTTGGCTGCACCTCATACGACATCAATGACAATTGTTTCGGATTGATGCTGAAATCTGCCAGGCAGTCCATCGTCGTACCGCAAATCTCCAGACTGATCTCAGACCTCAATCACCTTGCCGCCGAGTTCGCTGAAACGCCAATGCTGGCACGCACACACGGCCAGCCTGCCTCGCCGACAACCGTTGGTAAAGAGTTTCGGGTGTTTTCAAACCGGCTGAGCCATCAATTGTCGATATTTGAGAGGATATCACTGATGGGCAAGTTAAGCGGCGCAGTCGGCAATTTCAACTCACTGCATGCAGCCAACCCGGAGATCGACTGGCCGGGCACTGCACAGCAATTCGTCGAATCTCTTGGCTTGACTTACAATCCGGTTACCACCCAAACCGAATCGCACGATTACATTGCCGAGTACTGTCACGCACTGCACCGAATTAATTCCGTACTGCTTGATCTTTGCCGCGATGTCTGGGGGTATATCTCCACCGGTTACTTCAAACAGAAAGTGATTCAGCGAGAAGTCGGCTCGTCGGCAATGCCGCACAAGGTTAATCCAATTGATTTTGAAAATGCCGAAGGCAATCTGGGTGTGGCGAACGCACTTTACGGTCACCTGGCTGACAAGTTGCCGATCAGTCGCTGGCAAAGAGATTTAAGCGATTCCACTGTGCTTAGAAACCTCGGCGTGCCCATCGGTCACAGCCTGATTGCCTATCAGTCCATTGCGCGAGGTCTTTCGAAGCTTGAGATTAACGCCCAGCGTCTGAACGCAGACCTGGACAATGCCTGGGAAGTGCTGAGCGAAGCCATTCAAACCGTTTTGCGCAAGCATGGCGGAGAGTTGCCATACGAAAGAATGAAAGACCTGACCCGCGGCGTAACGGTTTCGGAGATCGAAATTCGAGAGTTCATCAGTGGCCTTGACCTGCCCGCCTCAGACCGGGACAAACTGCTCAAACTCACCCCGCGCGACTACATCGGCTATGCCGCCTCAATTGCCCGCGATGAAAAATCGTCTGCCGACTGATCAGCCGCGTACGAGACTCATTGACCCACCTGCTCGGCACATAGATCAACATACGCCAACACGATGCGCTGTTCCTCACCGGTCAATTCAATCATTTCATGAATGTCACCCGGAGTGATGGAATATTCAAACCGGGATGCCTGGGAGTTGCTAAGACCCCGCAATAGATTGAAATAGCCTTCATTGCCAGGATCTACATTGTTCGACATGAAAGTTTCCGTCTCAGCAGCAGCGACCCACACATTGGAAAACTTGGCATGGCCGAAATCAGAGTCGACTGTGCGGATATTCGATGGGTGGGTAATGTTGCCGTGTCCAAGCAGCACCGCCTGGTAATGCTCAAAGCAAACAAACGATACAAAAGCGCCAGCATCGCCTTCGGCATGCGGATGGCGCTCACCGCAGTAAAGAAATCCGGGCGCTGCCGCCCAGCAGTTGCCGCCGTTTACCCAGTTGAGCTTTGCCTGCGGTTCCTCGGCAGACAGGTTCACAGCAAACATCAAAATCCAGATGGCTGTCAATATCGTCGATAATCGTTTCATATTCGTTCACACGGCAGACTGTAAACCTTATACCAACAGTTGTTACTTGTTGTTGGCTTACGGTTTAGAACGCTCAAAGTGATATTTGTTCTATCGTTTGGCAAATAAATTGCTCAGATTATCAAAATTTCTCTCGCAACAGGGTATTTGCTCCAGACGAGAGGCGGAATTCTTTATCCAGCAGGGCTGGCTCAAAGTCAATGGTACGACAGTTAGCGAACCGGGAACAAAGGTGAGCGAAAACTGTCATGTTGTGCTTGACCCCAGGGCGCAGGAATACCAGTCCCGGCTGCTTACGGTTCTAATCCACAAACCAATCGGATATGTATCCAGCCAGGCGGAAAAAGGGTATCGTCCTGCCGCTTCCCTCATCACCCGCAGCAATCTGATCCAGCGCGCGGATCATTCAGCCAAGCACAGGCTTAAATTTCCAATCAGCGGGCTCGCACCCGCCGGCAGACTTGATATTGACTCATCGGGATTATTGGTCCTGACACAGGACGGTCGAATCGCAAGCCATCTGATATCACCTTCATCAGATGTGGAAAAGGAGTACCTGGTTCGAGTTAACTCGGACGTGCAGCCAGAGCAGGTGAAACGACTGTGCTCGGGATCGAGTCTGGACAATGTTGTGCTGGCACCGGCACGCGTTGAAATGCTCGACAGAAACTATTTTCGAATGATTCTGACTGAGGGTCGAAAACGCCAGATTCGCAGAATGTGCCAACTGCTCGGGCTTGAAGTTAAAGGGCTTAAACGGGTACGGATTGGTAAAGTCCGACTGGGTTCCCTGCCAGTCGGCAAATGGCGGCTGCTGCACCGCGAAGAAGAATTTTGAACTATTCGGGATACAGCATGCTGCGCCCGTTGCTTGCCGCAACGGACCCTGAAAAAGCCCATCGACGGACGATATCGTTGCTGAAGACGGTTTCAAACAACCGGCCTTTGTGCGCATCTTTTGGCAGGCTCTATCAGCATCGGGTAGCAAAATTGCCTGTCAAGCTGTTCGCCAGGCAACTGAATAACCCGGTTGGCCTCGCCGCCGGATTTGACAAAGACGGCGTTGCATATCCCGCACTGGCCGGGCTTGGGTTTGGATTTATCGAGCTTGGAACCGTCACCCCGAAAGCTCAGCCGGGCAATCCGCCGGTCCGAATATTCAGGCTTCCGCAGCATGAATCCATCATCAATCGATTAGGATTCAACAGCGGCGGTCTTGATCAATTTGTACAGCATTTGTCGCGTTACCCGGCGAGCACGAGACCAGCTTTGCTTGGCGTCAATATCGGGAAAAACACTGCCACCCCGATTGACCGTGCAATTGAAGACTATTCGCTCTGCCTTGAACGGGTCTACGCACTGGCTGACTACGTCGTTCTTAACCTGTCATCGCCAAATTCACCTGGCCTTCGATTGCTGCAACAGGCAGCCGAGCTTCGTATTCTGCTTGAATCCATTCTGTGCAAACGAAATGCGCTTTCAGAAGAGCACGGCGGACGAATCGTGCCCATCGCAGTGAAGGTGTCACCCGATCTCATCGATCAGGATATCGTTCAGGTTGCTGAAATCGCGCTTGAGTACCAGGTCGATGCATTGCTCGCAACCAATACAACCATTGCTCGCGAGACCGATGTCTTCGACCGGCATTACCGCGAACAAGGCGGCATCAGCGGCAAACTGCTGCGCGACCGGGCAACCGCGACCATTGCTAAAATCGCAGATGTCACCGCAGGTAATGTACCGATTATCGGTGTTGGAGGAATCAGCTCGGGTGCAGATGCCTGGCAAAAACTGCTCGCAGGCGCAAGTGCTGTTCAACTCTACACGGCTTTGGCGTACCAGGGACCGATAATCGTGCGCAAAATCGTTTCAGAATTGAGCCAACTGGCGAGGCCGTATGATCGCGATAACTTTAGTGCCGCGCTCGAGTTT
>JAJDZL010000236.1 GCA_022824665.1 Gammaproteobacteria bacterium
CGAAGACTCCTCTGAGGTAATCAGTGTTCCAGGCACATCGTGAAATGACGACAGTACGTGTAGCGGCACCTCATACTTATGTGCGAATTCCATTGCGCGAATTTGCAGAACCTTTGCGCCAAGACTGGACAATTCGAGCATTTCTTCAGCGGTAACACGTTCAAGAACGCGTGCGTCCGGCACGACCCGCGGGTCAGCGGTCATCACCCCGTCAACATCGGTATAGATTCGACACGAGTCGGCTGACAAAGCGGCCGCCAGTGCCACCGCCGTAGTATCCGATCCGCCTCTGCCAAGCGTGGTAATATCGCCGCTTTCCGTTACGCCTTGAAACCCGGCAACCACAACAATCGTCCCGGACCTGAGATCTTCAACGATTCGCTGTGTGTCGATGCTCTCCACCCGTGCTTTGCCATGGACGCTACTCGTGTTGATCGGCACCTGCGTGCCCGTATACGATTTGGCCTGGTACCCTTCGCGCGCGAGCGCCATCGAAAGCAATGCGATCGAAACCTGTTCGCCGGTGCTCATAATCAGATCCATCTCTCTTGGCGACGGCTCTTGAGTGATCTCACGCGCCAGGCCAATCAGACGATTCGTCTCTCCTTCCATGGCAGACAGCACCACGACAACCTGAAAACCTTCTTTTCGGGTGCGAATAACGCGCTCAGAAACCCGGTTAATACGCTCAATGGTACCAACCGAAGAACCACCAAATTTTTCAATTACGATATTCATTGTATACGTCTGAATTCCGGCCGCTCAGCCGATAACACTGTGCTGGCAAAACAGGGGTGGTATGCTGACAAACTCAAGCGATGGCTTTTGCCACTGCTTCAAGTGCCACGTCAATCTTGTTGCCGTCGGCTCCGCCGCCTTGTGCGAGGTGGGGCTTGCCACCGCCCTGGCCACCAACCAGGGGTGAGATTTCGCGAATTATATTACCAGCATGAAGACGACTGAGGAGGTCCTCTGACACCGAGCACATCAGTGTTGCCTTACCGTTGTTGACTGACCCGAGTACGATGACGCCTGTTTCGATTTGCTGCTGCAAAGTCGCCATAATCTTGCGTAAATCACGCACCTCGATGCCATCATGTCTGGAAATGTGCAGGGGAATCCCCTCAACCGATGTTACAGACAGTCCGCCACCGGAACTTGCACCCGTTGCCAGCTGGGTCTTGAGGTCCGAGATCTGCCGCTCGAACAGGCGATTGTTTTTCACGATCTGGTTAACCGAGTCCTGAATATCGCTTAGCCCTGTGTGCAATGTGTGTGCCAGCCCAGCAAGTGTATTTGCTTCCCACTGCATCCGCTCAACCGCGCCGACCCCGGTCAATGCCTCTATTCTCCTGATGCCGGACGCGATGCTTGATTCATCAATAATTTTGAACAGCCCGATATCTCCGGTACGCTCAACATGTGTTCCACCGCATAGCTCCAGAGAATAATCACCCATCCTGATCACTCGCACCGAAGCATCGTATTTTTCTCCGAACAGTGCCTGTGCTCCCCTGGACTTTGCCTCCTCCAGTTCCATCCACTCACCGGTCACTGGCCAGTTGTTACGGATTGCATCATTGACATCAGTCTCTATTTGCTGCAGCTCAGCGGCACTCACTGCGCTGTCGTGCGCGAAGTCGAATCTCAAGCGGTCGGCCGCCACCAGTGAGCCCTTCTGCTGGACATGGGACCCCAGGGTATTCATCAAAGCCGCATGCAGAAGGTGCGTTGCCGAGTGATTGTTCATGATCGCCCGCCTTTTGGCTGCATCGACCGTCGCAACAACACGCTCCCCAAGCTGAAGCTCACCTTCTTCGACGCACCCAATGTGCCCGATTACCTTACCTGAAAGATACTGCGTGTCTTCTACAGCAAAACTGCCGAGTGCAGCTTTTAATGTACCCTGATCTCCGATCTGCCCGCCGCTTTCAGCATAAAACGGCGTCGCCGCCAAAACCAGCGTTGCACGTTCGCCGGCCCGGACAGAATTTTTCTCATCACCGTCGGCGATAATCGCCACTATTTCACTGTCATCTGTCAAAGTGTGGTATCCGCTAAACGTCACATCCACGTTTACGGTTGGCGAGTCTGAGGCAACCGCGTCAAACCGACTTGCGCGCTTGGCCCTGTCACGCTGCTCCTGCATTGATTCTTCAAACTGCGCCATATTGATGGTCATGTCTTTTTCGCGCAGAAAATCCGCGGTCAAATCCAGTGGAAATCCGTAAGTGTCATACAATCGAAATGCGATATCCCCCGGCAGTTCACTGCCCGTCAGCGAGGCAAGTTCCCGATCGAGTATTTTGAGGCCCTGCTCCAGTGTTCTGGCAAATCTTTGCTCTTCGGTCAGCAGCACCCGTTCTACTTTTTTGCGCGCATGACTAAGCTCCGGATATGCATCGCCCATCTCGGCTACCAAAGCGCCCGTCAATTCACTGAAAAATGGCGTTTTGCAGCCGAGCTGAAAGCCATGCCGAATCGCCCGCCTGATGATCCGGCGAAGTACGTATCCACGACCCTCATTTGAGGGGGTTACACCATCGGTGATGAGAAATGCCGCCGAGCGAATGTGATCAGCAATAACTCTGAGTGACTTACTGTCCTGATCCTGGGTGCCGACTACCCGCATCGCATCTGCGATCAGGGCGCGAAAAAGATCAATGTCATAGTTGCTGAGAACACCCTGCATCACGGTCGAAATGCGCTCCAGACCCATGCCAGTGTCGACCGAAGGCTTTGGCAGCGGCTTCATCGTGCCGTCC
>JAJDZL010000197.1 GCA_022824665.1 Gammaproteobacteria bacterium
CGATTCAAACAACTCGTATGTCGAGCGTTGGCTGAACAATACATCGGAGAATCAAAAGCAGCTGAACTACTGGGCATGTCGGTTTATCGATTTCACATGAGTCGAAAACTGGAGGGCAATGTTGATGATCAGCGATGCTAATGTTCTTATCGACTTGGAGGAGGGGAAATCGAGGCTAGTCGTGAAAATTCAGTGTACCTAAGCGCAATAATTTGGAAAGACCTGTCGGACGTTAAATGAAATTCGCGAATTTACTTCATGTCTGTAAGCGATAAAACCAATATCGGGATCAGAGTTTAAAATTGAAACTACATCAGGAACTAGAGGCTGCAGGTCCATAAAAACGATTGATTTGTGCGATCATGATTACAACTGGAATCGGCAAAGTGTTCACATTTTGCTGATACCCAAATCCTTGATCGACTGAAACTAAAGCGTTGAACTGGTGTTCAGACGCAAGTTGCAGCAACATGCCGTTTTGCGTTCCAACCAACCCATCCGTTGAACCGTGCTTACCTCAAATGTTTCAGGAAAATGAAAGGTAAGTCGCCTCGGGGCGGATTCGTCAAGCAAAACTTTTAATGTGCGTTACCTACCAGTTCCGCTACCGCACTTTCAAGCACAGCGATCGCATGTTCTCGCGATACGGAGGGGAAATCATCCAAAAAGTCATCCAACCGATCGTCTGCTTCTAAATGTTCCAGTAGTACGCGAACCGGAACTCTCGTTCCAGCAAACACAGGGATCCCTCCCAGAATTTCTGGATTTCTGTCAATTAGGGCATCTGTTGCAATCTCGCTGCGATTATGTTCGAGTCCCATTGCTCTATATCAATATTGATTTCACTGTTAACTCGCTGTATCAACAAGTCTCTATTCTTGTTGTAATCATTGTATTCACTGGGAAGAAACGATTGATTGTTTTCTTGTTCACAGTTCTTCAACAACTTGATTTGGTTGGCCCGGTAGGGAAGAATTCGAACCGTGGCAGAGCTCCGCTTTCAGATCAGACTGGAGTTCTGAACAACTTCTCTTCAAACCTCATTGCCCAAATATTATTAGTTTAGTTTATATTTAATCTGTATTATCTCTTCTAAGGGGATATAATAAAGTTATAATAAACCATTCTTCGATGATGTTTCCAAACCACAATTTAAAATCGAATGACTACCAAAATCAACCAACTGTTGCAGAAGTGGCCAAACAACACTGTCGCAACCGCAAAGTGGCTAAAAAGCGAGGGCGTAGACCATCGCTTGGCCAGTAAATATGTCCAGTCCAGTTGGCTAAAGCGATTAGGGCATGGTGCCTATGTGCGAGTTGGTTCAGACGTGAACTGGACTGGAGGCGTTCATGCTCTCCAAACACAACTTGGACTTGACGTACACTTGGGTGGCGTTACTGCCATGGACCTGCGCGGCCACGCTCACTATCTGGCTCTCGGAGGGCGAACGATAGTTCTGTTTGGGAATCCTGGCACCAAACTTCCTGCCTGGTTCAGCTCTCATCAGTGGTCGCAACCAGTCACACTCGTAACAACCGGTGTATTCCAAAACTGCAATGAATGCACCTCAACCCTGGATGTTAACGGTATCGAACTTACCACGGCTTCATTGGAACTAGCGGCTTTCGAGATGATGTACCTTGTCCCAAAGCAACAATCCTACGAGGAAGCCGTACAGATCATGACCTCTCTGACCACCCTTCGTCCAAAAGTTGTTCAGCAACTGCTTGAGCGTTGCACTTCAGTCAAGACGAAGCGGCTTTTCATGCATGTCGCAGAAGAACTTGAACTCCCATGCCTACCGCATCTCGACGTATCGGACGTCAATTTTGGGTCCGGCCGACGCAGTATTCACACTGGCGGTAGACTGGAGCGCAAATACGACTTGGTGATAGCTGACACGATTTGATTGTAAACGCACTATGTCGTTGTCCGAAATCTACAGATCTCAAGTCCAACTGCTTATCCGTTGCCTTCCAGCAGTTGCTCAAGTCCCTCATTTTGCTCTCAAAGGAGGAACTGCGATCAACTTGTTTTATCAGAACATGCCAAGAGTCTCTGTTGATATTGACTTGGTGTACCTGCCGATAAACGAGCGCAAGACTGCGCTTTCAGAAATTCGTTCTGGAATAACATCCATCGCAGAGAATATTCGCAACATGATTTCTCCAGTGCAATTCAGAATTGATAACAACAAACTATTCGTTGGTTCAGGCCAAGCGCAGATCAAAGTGGAAATCAACAGTATTGTGCGTGGCAGCTTGTTCGCTCCTGTCAAGAGCAACATTTGCGACGTAATCCAGCAGAAGTACGAAATGTTTATTCAGGTTCGGCGGCTGGCTACTGCAGAATTGTATGGGAGCAAACTTTGTGCTGCACTTGACCGTCAACACCCGCGTGATCTATTCGATGTCATGCTTCTTCAAGCTGAAGGCCCAATTCCTGACGAAGTTCGCCATGCGTTCGTTGTCTATTTGGCCAGTGGCAATCGCCCGATTTCAGAACTCCTTGCTCCAAATAGGAAGGTGCTTCAAGATACATTTTCGCAACATTTCATTGGCATGACGGATCAACCAGTTCAATTGAGTGAGCTTGAGGCAACCAGAGAAAAACTCTTTGCGTGGGCATTAAACGCTCTTACCGAAAATGAACGAAAATTCTTGCTTTCAATTAAACAGGGCGAACCGGATTGGGACCAATTGCCCTACAGTGGCATAGATCAATTACCTGCTATACAGTGGAAATTGCACAATGTACGTCAGATGAGTGTGCGCGCTCACGATATTGCACTGGCACGATTACGTGATTTACTTGAAATATAGTGAAACCCAGAGATTATCCCTTAATACATAATATTATCAACTATATAAGTGTTATGAGTCTTGGTGGGGTCGGAAGGATTCGAACCTCGCGGTACGGTGTTTCCCACTAAAATCAAAAATCCCGATTCATACCATTGATGCCTGACATGAAGGTCAATACTGCACCCGAGCTAGGATGCGAATCGGGAACGAATATGTCCGAAATGCTCCCGTGTTCTAACGATGTCCTGCTCAATCTGCTCACACATTTTCTCAATCGAGGAAAATTTCACCTCATCGCGCAGTTTTTTCTGAAAACGAACGCGAATTCGCTGGCCATAAAGCTTCTGATCGAAATCGAGCAGATGTACTTCAAGTACGCGCGTGGTGCCGCCAATCGTCGGTCGCGTCCCAAGACTCGCCACCGCAGGCCAGGAATTACCGGCCGGTAAATCGACCTCTACAACAAAAATTCCCTCAATTGCAGGTTTGGGTACTTCAATCTGTACGTTTGCAGTCGCAAATCCCCAGTTCCTTGCATTTCCATCCCCGCGCACGACGCGACCAGACATTGAAAAATCACGGCCCAGCAACTGATTCGCCAAAGCAACGTTTCCAGCAGCCAGACACTCGCGAATTCGAGTGCTGCTGACCCGCTCACCACCAAGTTCAAGAGTCTTGGTTCGACTAACCTCTACATCATGTCGCTTGCAAATCGAGTACAGCATCTCAAAGTTGCCGCGGCGATTTCGGCCAAATCGAAAGTCATCGCCGACGACTACATAGCGAACACCAAGTTTGCCAATGAGCAGTTGCTCGACAAAAAACTCGGGCTCCGTATTGGCCAGCCGGTGATTGAACCTGAGGCAGCAGAAACGATCGACTTCCAGCTCCTGCATCGCAGCAAATTTTTCCCGAACAGTCATTAGCCTCGCCGGTGCTGCATGCGGTACAAAAAACTCGAGCGGATGTGGCTCAAAACTTACGATCGTTACCGGTAAATCAAGTTCGCGTCCGCGTACAACCAGCGATTTGATCACCTGCTGATGGCCGGGATGCAGCCCATCGTAATTTCCTACCGAAGCGACGCATCCATGATGAGTGGCCGCGATATTGTGCTCGCCGCGAATAAACTCCACTTGATCAGGCTCAGAACTTATATCGGTCTGTGAGAGTCAGACATCTGTCGAATCTCATCTGGAAAAATGTCCTGGTCCCTGAGGTCCGCCCAGTCGGGATGCATTTCTTTTACCACCTCCGATATCGGCCTTCTTTCGATGAATCCGCCGTTATAGGAGTGATAATGGGAAACCGTTAACTCCGGGTACTTCCAGCAAAGGTAGCCATCTCCGGTGTCAAAATCAAGTAGCCAAAGCCCCCTTACCACCAGGCCCAGCCGATTCATTTTGGAAATCCATTTTCGTACGATTGCTTCATATTCCTGCTCAACCGAAACAATTCGCGGGTCACTTGGCAGCAGCTGATGCAGCTTTGATTTGACCGCTTCGAGCTGCTGGCTGGCTTTGGCAGTAATCGGTTTTATCGTTTGCAGCGTCTCCCTGGCTTCCCGGAGTGTGAAACAGCGCGCGCAATCAGGGTAACCGATCTGGACGATGTTGCTTTCTACGTGTGTCATCGTGTCATCAACTGTCTCGGTCTGATCCCGAGTACCAGCAGGCAAAGTCCGTAAATGCCGGCACCAATCAGAATGTAACCAAGCAATAGCAATATTCTCACCAGCACCTGATTCTGCATCCACAAATCGAGCGCAACTACGAGATGCTCGGCCAGAATGTACCACATTATAAAAGAGGCAATCGCGACTCTCGCCAAAAACCAGGACCAGCCAGCCTGAAACGTGAATACGCGCGCTCTAAGCAGCCAGAAAAGCAACAATCCCGCGTTCACAAAAGCGGCAATTGATGTTGCTGCTGCAAGACCAACATGCTGCAGTGGAAAGACTAGCGCAATTGCCAGGATTGCATTGACAATCATTGCGTACACACCAGCCCGGACCGGGGTTTTGGTGTCGTTGCGAGCAAAAAATCCCGGTGACAGCGTACGCACTGCTACCAGAGCCGTCAATCCAATCGAAAAAGCAACCAGCGCGCGCGCTGACATGACGACATCGGTTTCAGTAAATTCACCATGATAAAAAAGCGTCGCCACCATCGTTTCAGACAGGGCTATCAGTCCTGCGCTTGCTGGTACAGCAATCAGCAGGCACCAGCGAAGCCCCCAGTCCAAAAGGCGCGAAAACTCTTTTGGGTTCGTATTTGCATGTTCGATCGATAGTCTCGGCAGCAGCACCGTGCCTAGCGCAACACCAAATACACCGAGTGGAAACTCCATCAGGCGATCCGAATAGTAAAGCCACGAGACGCTGCCGGTAACCAAAAACGACGCGATAAACGTATTGACAACCAGGTTAAGCTGGGCAACCGACGCACCAAAGATGGAAGGCAGCATCAGTCTGTACACTTCCCGTGCAGCCTTTTGTGGTTCGCCGTCCTTCCTTAGCTTGAGCTTTGGACGAGGCATCGCATCAGCTTTGCTGAGAAACGGCAGCTGAAACAGCAACTGCAAAACCCCGGCTGCAAACACGCCAATCGATACCGCAATTGCCACATTGCCCGTGAACTGCGTGACCCACAACGCCGCGGCAATAAGCGACAGATTCAGCAAAATAGGTGTGGCTGCAGGGCCGGCAAATTTTCCATGCGTATTGAGAATCGCCGCACTGAGCGCCACCAGGCAGATGAAAAGTACATAGGGAAATGTGATCCTCAGACATTCAACGGTCAGCTGAAATTTGTCAGCGTCAGCTCGAAATCCCGGTGCCAGAGCCGTAATCAGCAATGGAGACAGTACCACTCCAGCGACTGTCAGAATGATCAGTGCGAGCGTCAGTCGACCGCTTACAAGATCGACAAAACTGCGTACCTCACCTTCATCAGATGCAATCCTCTGCTGGGTATAAACCGGTACAAATGCGGCTGAAAATGCGCCTTCACCAAATATTCTGCGAAAGAAATTTGGAATCCTGAACGCAACAAAGAACGCATCTGCCACCACAGTGCTTCCCATCAGCTGCGCAAAGAGGATGTCTCGGACGAGACCTGTAATCCTGGACAGCACGGTCATTGAGCCAAATGCTGCGGTCGAGCGAAGCAGCACTTCAGTGCCGCGCGCACTGTCTGAGTTTTGCTGCTGTTGAGTCACAACGACAACCGATTGATCATTGCCACCTGCTCCAGAAATTGTCGTTGACCGCCAAAGCTTGGGTGCCGAACGGGTACAACTTCCTGATTGCGGCGAATCTTTTGTACACTTGCTGCAGCGTCTTTACCAATTGGCAGCAGCCTTGCTGGATTTATGAGATCGATCAGCTCGGCCAAAATCTCAATGCCGACCAAGCGTTCTTTCGCATTGTGAGCGCGGTTGGAAAAAGGCTGGTCGGCTATATGAGGATGCAGCGGAAAAACGTTCCACAAAAATACCGGTGATTTAACGCAACCGAGCGCATCCCAAAGCACCGTCGCAGTACGCTCTGCAATTTTCTCACCGCGCGTCGCTCGTTCAAACATGATCCCCCAGCGTTCACCGTGTACGTCAAGATGCACGTCATCGGTAAATGCAAGACCGGTCCTGCGTCCGCCCCGGTAACCCAAATCACGCCCAATCCACAGCGAGTCAAGTTCAGTCTTCGCAGCTTCTCGCACAACCTTGAGCAGATTGGCGCGGCGCAGCTTCGGCGCATTTTCAACATCGAAACTCTGGCACAGGTCCGCATAAGGATTGAAAGTCGAATCCATTGTGAGGCTATACAGCTGGCTGATGAATTGATTTGGATTCACGATTGATAGCGCGACGGGCTTGGTAAAATTCAAAAAAAGACGCGATAATATGGAAAATTGCCAATTAATTTACCAAAATATGGCATCTCCTCTTGACTTTCAACCTGAAAAGTAGCATATTTTGCGCTTTATTTCGACCTCCAACAATCAGATAAGGAAACATAACTTTGGCTAATTCTCCCCAAGCTCGAAAGCGAGCCAGACAGAACGTGAAACATCGCGCGCGAAACATGAGCGAACGCGCCGCAGTACGCACCTATATCAAGAAATTTTACAAGGCGCTGGAGTCGAATGATCTCCAGGCTTCACAGGAGGCATTCCGAATTGCGTGCTCGAAAATAGATCGAAGTGCCCGCAAAGGACTGCAACACAAAAACAAGGCATCGCGGCTAAAGCGACGAATGAACGCGCGGCTCAAAGAGCTTGCAACAGCCGATCAGGTTTAGTTTGCGCCGCCGCCGCCGTAAATTACGCTTGGCAGCCACAGCACAAGCTGTGGGAAAGTGATAATCAGGGCCAGGCCGATCAGTTGCATTCCCATGAACTGCATCATGCCAAAGTAAATATCCTTGAGGTCCCATTCCGGGACCACGCCCTTGAGGAAATATGCAGATAACGCAACAGGTGGCGATAGCCAGGCGGTCTGCAGGTTGACAGCTACCAAAATGGCAAACCAGGTCAGGTTGAACTGCAGTTGATCCATCAGCGGGATCAGAATCGGCACAATGATCAGAACAATCGGCACCCATTCAAGCGGCCAGCCGAGGAGAAAAATCAGTGCCATCACAATCATTAGCACGATGTAGCGGTTCAATTCCAGATCGAGCAGGAACTCGGTTAGCATACTTGGTGTGCCCAACCGTGAGAATACTGCACCAAAGAAATTGGACGCTGCCACCAGAACCATGATGAGAGCAGTGATTTCAAGTGTCTTGATCAGTGCATTGAAGAGCTTTTGCCAACTCAGTTTGCGATAGGCGAGCGATAGTAGCAGTGCACCAACTGCGCCGCAGGCCGCACCTTCTGTAGGCGTTGCCAGCCCAAACATAATGCTGCCAAGCGCTGAAAATACCAGCGCCGCCGGCGGAATCAGTCCGAGTAGAAATTCTCTCCAGACCTCGGACATATTTTTTGGTCGCTCCGATTCGGGCAACACTGGCCCCAGAGCCGGATTCAGATAGCAGCGAAGCAGGGCATACGCAGTGTAAATCAGTGCCAGCATAATACCGGGAATCACCGCTGCTGCAAATAGATCCGTAACCGGGATTTCCATGACCGGTCCCATGACAATCAGCATGATGCTCGGTGGAATGAGGATGCCTAAGGTACCGCCGGCAGTGATCGTGCCGGACGCAAGACGCACATCATAATTCGAGCGGTTCATGGTCTTGGCTGCCATAATGCCAAGAATTGTTACCGATGCACCAACGATACCGGTTGCTGCTGCAAAAATGGTCGATACAAACAGCACCGCGATGAACAGCGAGCCACGCACGCGCGACAGCATAAGCTGTATCGAGGAGAACAGCCGTTCCATTAGACCCGCCTGTTCCATCATGATGCCCATAAATATAAATAACGGTACAGCCGCAAGCGTCTGTTCCATCATGACTGAATAGAACTGGAAGGTCATCAGATAAAAGACGACCTGTCCGAAGCCTATGTATCCAAATACAAAACCGAGGAAAATCAGTGTGAATGAAATCGGAAAGCCGACAAAAATTGCCAGCAGCATAACGCCGATTAATACAAGACCTAATACTTCAGGTGTCATCAGACTGGCCACCTGCCGTGTTGGGCGGCATAGATACTCTTCAAGAATTCAGAGACACCCTGTACTACCAGGAAAAACACGCCAACCGGCAAAGCCGTTTTGATTGGTGCTACGAGGGGCATCCAGGCGGTGTCCATGCCTCTTTCCAGTCGGCCCCAGGAAACGCCCGCAAAATCCATTGCGGTAAAAAGGAATACGATCATGCCCGGGAAATAAAACAGCACATACAGTATCGCATCGACTGTACCCTGCATTTTGACGGGGAAGTTTCGGTAAATGAAATCAGCACGGATATGGATGCCCTTTGAAAGCGCGTACCCGGCACCTAGCATAAACAGTGCGCCGTACAGCATGCGGCTGAGATCATAGACCCAGACAGTTGGTGCGACAAAGACATAGCGCATGAATACTTCATACACCATGATCGCGAAAAGCGGTACGGTAAGTACGCAAACACAGCGTCCGATCCACAGACTGCAGGTGTCAATCCAGCGAATCAAGAACGCCATCCATGGCGGCATATCGTCTGGCAACTGCGACAGATCGTCGCTACGGCGCTCCGCGATTAACTCATCCGTTATATCGGTAATTTCCGGTGCATCTTCAGCCATTGATTTTACCCTGCTCCGTTTTTCAGTCTGCCAACTCCAGCTTTTCGAAAGTGCTTCAAGTGAAGTGCGCTATCAACTTGAATTTGAAAAGCCAAAAGAATATGGAACTTACTCGTTAGATTAGATTCTAACAGAAATTAAAATTTAAGTTTCAACAAATTTTAAAAAAATATTTCTTTAATTTTTTGGTTCCGTGTCGTCTGACTGACCTTCTGAGCAATCGTTCCTATGGCTGCGTTCAGGGTCTGTGACAAGTTCAATTGGCAGCCAGTGCGTTTGCTGGCGAAGCATGGCAATCGACATGGCTGCGCTTTGATCTGCACGATACAGGTCCAGTGAAACCGCCTGAATGTATGCCGGCTTCCGATACTTAATGATGCGAATTGACCGTGCGCCATTGTTTGTAAACGGCGGAGTACAGTTGAGACTGTGTTCGATCGCAGGTTGCACGAAGCAGTCGCGCGCCGCCGCCCGCAGCTTCTGGTACACACGCCTGATTAACCGTGGCCCGGTCTCAATGGGATTGACTACAGCGTCTTTGCACGATCTCTCAGCAGGAACTTCTGAATTTTGCCGGTCGAGGTTTTCGGCAAGGGTCCAAATACGACGGTTCTCGGGATTTTGTATCCGGCCAGATTATCGCGGCACCATGCTACGACCTCTTCTTTGCCGAGTGGCTCGCGTTGGTTTGGTGCAACAGTAACAAATGCACACGGCGTCTCACCCCATTTTTCGTCCGGTTTTGCGACCACAGCCGCTTCCATAATGCCTGGATGCCGATACAGGACATCTTCGACCTCAAGACTCGAGATATTTTCGCCACCTGAAATAATGACATCCTTGGAGCGGTCACGCACTTCAATATAGCCGTCCTCGTGTGTGACACCGAGGTCTCCTGTGTGGTACCAATCACCCGCGAACGCCTCGTCGGTTGCCTGGCTGTTTTTCAGATAACCACGCATAACAGTGTTGCCGCGCACCATTAACTCACCCATAGTGGTCCCATCGTGCGGTGTCGGCTGCATGGTTTCAGGGTCGATTACCCGCACCTGTTCAAGCGTCGGGTACCATACACCCTGACGGGCCATGAGCGCAGCACGCTCCTCAAGCGAACAGCCGTCCCACTGCTCCTGCCATGCACAAACCGTCGCCGGCCCATAGGTTTCGGTCAAGCCATAAAGATGCGTCACCCGAAATCCCATTTTTTCCATCTC
>JAJDZL010000066.1 GCA_022824665.1 Gammaproteobacteria bacterium
ATCAAACCATCCATCGCTTGCGATTCGTAAGCAATCAAACCGATGTCAGCGGTTGCATACGCCTGCAGCACTCGCACACCTTTGTCTTCAATTTCTTTACGCAGCGATGGCGGGAGTGCTTCACCCGATACCAGACCCATAGTGAGTGACGAAAGGTCAGCATCAGCTTCCGCCCCGGCATCCAGAATGATCTTTAAAAACGAAGGGGTACCGGTATAGACCTGCGGACGCAAACGCTCAATGACCTCGACCTGCATCTGTGACTGTCCAACGCCAGCCGCAAATACCACACAGCCAAGCTGGTGTATGGCACTTTCCAGCATCATGCCGGCCGGTGAGAAGTGGTAGGAAAATGTGTTATGAACCAGCATTCCCTTTCGAGCACCCGCGGCATAGAGTGCCCGTGCGACCCGCCAGCAATCCTGACGAGCGCTTTGCGGTTCGTATATCGGACCGGGTGACGCGAAAATCCTAAGCAGCGCATCCGGCTCATAACCGGCCAGACCACCGAACACCGGTGACGTCTTTTGGAGTTCACTCAACTCAGACTTTCGAATTACGGGTAGGGCCGCGAGCGCTTCGCGCGAGGTGATCGAATCGATGTCAACACCTTGAAGCTGGTGCTGCAAGTGAGTGGCTCTCGTAGCCGCGTTTGTTAAATGTCCGGGCAGTGCCGCAAACAAATCCCGTTCGCGCACTTCCGGATCACGGGTTTCCAGGGCGTCGTAATATTGATTTTCCACGCTGAACTCCCGGTTGAGTAGGACCTTGGGCGTACTAAATTGACTCAATCGTGATTCGCATCGATCAGACTGAGGGGATATTCATCAAATAAGCGAACTGGTATTACGCAAGCCAGCGTTTACGCCGCCGATAATGTTTGACATTGCGAAAACTCTTGCGATTTTCGCCACTAACGCCCAAGTAAAACTCTTTGACGTCTTCATTCTGCAGCAGCTCTGAAGCATCACCGTCCATCACCACTCTGCCGTTTTCAAGAATATAACCATATTGAGAATATCGCAGCGCCATATTGGTATTCTGCTCGGCTAACAGGATGGTTACCTGTTCCTTCTCATTAAGTTCCTTGATGATTTCAAATATTTCTTCAACCAAAGTCGGCGCCAGCCCCATTGAAGGCTCATCCAGCAGAATAACAGACGGTTTCGCCATCAGTGCTCTGCCGACCGCAGTCATCTGCTGCTCGCCGCCAGAGATATAGCCCGCCACACCGGTTCTGCGTTCTTTCAGGCGGGGAAAGTAGCTGTAGACCAGCTCAAGGTCCGCCTGAATGGCTGCGCGACCGTCCTTGCGCGTATAAGCACCCGTTAACAGGTTTTCTTCGACTGTAAGGTGCTCAAAGCAGTGCCGTCCTTCCATGACCTGGGTTACACCCCGAACGACCAAATCCGATGGCGTCAGTGCATCGACCCGCTCACCGCGATAAATAATCGTACCCTTGGTTTCCTCACCGCGCTCGGCGCGCAGCAAGTTCGAGATCGCCTTGAGCGTGGTTGTTTTACCCGCACCATTGGCCCCGAGAAGCGCAATAATGCCCTTCTCGGGAACCTCTAGTGATACACCTTTTAAAACGAGAATAACCCGGTCATAAATAACCTCAATGTTATTGACACTGATGATCGCCTCGCCATTGGCGGCGGCGCTTTGGGCTTGCTCGTTCATGTATAGCGTTTAACTTGGGGTTGCAGTTTTACGATTAACCGCAATCAGAGCCCATGGACATGCCGCTACGCGGCTCAATGCCTTTCTCAGCAGCATAGGCCATTGAACTGTCCATAATCATCGGATCAACGATTGACTTGTCAGTCTCAATCCAGTCCGTGACCTCAACCCATTGGGAACCGTCCCAGCGACTGAACTTCACCGGGCCGCCGCCTTCATGGTCAGCACAGGTAATCGTCAATGGTGCCATCAGGCCAGCAGCACCCAGCTCATCGATACGTTCAGCTGAGATGCTTAGATTTTCCAGACCCCAACGCATCTCTTCACCTGAGAGAACTTTGGTGCCAAATTTACCCTGCGCGGTGCGAATCGCTTCTGTCGTTACGATACCGGCCACCAGACCGCGGTTGTAATAGATGGTCCCGACGCGCTGCGGCGAAATATTGCCTTGACCTGCGCCATGGACGATGTCAAGCATCGCTTCGACCACTGGAAAACCCGAGCCGGATGGATGGAAACCAGCAGCAACATAACCCACGGCAGCCTTGCCTGCCGGAATCACGTCCTCTTCAGCTCCGCTCCACCAGACACCAACAATTTTGTCGGCAGCAAAGCCAACCCGGGCGGCTTCTTTCAGCGCGGTTGGATTCATCACGCCCCAACCTCTGAGAATCACCCAGTCGGGCTTGTAGCGACGTGCAATGTCCAGCCACGCGGCCTTTTGATCGAGGCCTGGATGTGCGACGGGATAATGCTTGACTTCAAAGCCGTACTTTGCAGCCTGAACGTCCAGCACCGGCACAGTTTCCTTGCCGTAGCTGCTTTCGTGGTGCAGGTTGGCAATTTTCTTGCCTTTCAGAGCGTCCATTCCACCTTCCTGCATGCCGATGTATTTGATCTTCGCAGTGTTCTGACTCCAGTAATTGGTAATCAGCGGGAATACCCAGGGGAACACCTTGCCGTTGGTCGCATCTGTTCGACCATATCCCATCGAAATCAACGGAATTTTGTCGGCAGTCGCGCGCTCAATCAGGCGATAAGTGATACCAGTGCTCAATGGGTGAACCACGGTCGCACCGTGTTCGCCCTGATTTTTCAAGCGCTCATAACACTCAACTCCACGGTCAGAGTTGTAAGCAGTCTCACACTCTTCCCATACAAGTTTGACGCCATTGATGCCGCCATCGCGCAGATTCAACAGCGCCATGTAGTCTTCAAAGCCACCAAAGAAGCCAGAGCCACCTGCGGCGTATGGACCGGTTCGGTAAACGAGCGCCGGAATAAACTGTTCCATATCCTGCGCTTGAGAGACCGAAAACGGGACCACGGTTACGACCATCGCGACTAGCGACAGTACTATGGTTTTGATTTTCTTCATATTAAATTACCTCCCACACCTGTGGAATAAAGTTTAAGGGTAGCAACAATCATCTATGTTAACACTGCCACCCTGAAAAAAGTACTCAAATTTGAAATCCGGCAAGCAAGCTGCTATATCTGCTAGTACGGAAACGGCCACTGACGCAGTTTTTCCTTGACAATTTGCCACATACGCGCAAAGCCAAGCGGCTCAACCGCCAGGAAAAACACAATGGTACCGCCATAGACGATCAGCTCCAGGTTTGCAAGCGCCGCCCCCGACAGCGTACCTTCGCCCAAATTCGATGCCACAATGTTCAAAAACGGCGGCAGCAGCACAATAAACGCGGCGCCCAGGAACGAACCCATCACAGATCCGAGCCCGCCAATAATGATCATGAACAGGATCGTAAATGAGCGAATAAGGTCAAATGCTTCGGTATCAGCATTGCCCACGTAAGTGAATACATAAAGCGCCCCTGCCACACCGCAATAAAATGAACTGATGGCGAATGCAAGCAGTTTCGTTCTGAGCGGTCGTATGCCAATAATTTCAGCCGCGATATCGAAGTCACGAATAGCCATCCAGGCGCGTCCGGTCATCCCGCGCACCAGGTTTTTAGCAAGCAGTGCCAGCACCACAACCACCGCCAGGGTTAGAACGTATTTGGTTTCCGGCGTTGCATTGGGCCCCGAAACGATGACGTCGATTGGCGCCAGAAATTCAAGCGCGCGGCCTTCACCTGTCAGGGCGCCAAAGAATGTCTGTGTCGGTGCAGATGCCACACCAGCGGGATCGTAATTGGTGAACCATCCAACATGGTCGAATATCCACAGCAGGAAGAACTGCGAAGCCAGTGTTGCAACGGCCAGGTAAAATCCCTTGATTCTAAGCGACGGGATGCCGAACAGCACGCCAACGGCTGCGGCCATCAGTCCGGCGAGAATAAAGTCAATCACAATCGGTATTTCCGGCAGACGCAAAACCAGGTTGTAACAGCCAAATGCACCAACCGCCATGAAGCCGCCGGTACCCAGTGAAACCTGTCCGGCGTAACCGGTCAGCAGGTTGAGTCCCAGCGCGGCCAGCCCGAAGACCAGAAGCTGCGTCAGAATCGGCCCCATCAGGTATTGACTGCCGGACAGCGGCGGCCAAATGAACGCGATGAGAAGTATGATCATCACGCCGATCCGGTCATTGGACAGCGGGAATATCGCCTGGTCGGCGGGATAACTGGACTTATACTGCCCTACTTCCCGATAAAACATCTCATGCGCCTCCGAACTCTACACCCGTTCAATGATTTTTTCACCAAATAGACCCTGTGGTCTAAACATCAGGAAAAACATCCCCAGCATATATGGCGTCCAGTTTTCAGTACCGCCGCCCAAGAAAGGAATGCCGACAAACACTTCGAATAATTTTTCTGTCGCACCGACAATCAGGCCCCCAATAATCGCACCGGGTATGGACGTGAAACCGCCAATAATGATCACCGGCAGCGCCTTGAACGCAAGCAAAGAAATACTGAACTGCACGCCCAGCTTCGAACCCCACATCAGGCCGGCAACCAGTGCAACAATGCCCGCGGCAGCCCACACAACGGCCCAGATGTTTTTCAGTGGTATGCCAACACTCAGTGCCGCCTGATGGTCGTCAGCCACTGCCCGCAAGGCCCGGCCGACCCGCGTTTTCTGAAAAAATATCGCCAGCGCCGTAACCAGCGCAGCGGCAATCAGACCTGCAAAAAGATCAAACTGACTGAAGTAAACACCATAAAAGTCAAACGGAATATCAGGTATACCGATGTCCAGCGCATGCACATCAGCATCCCACACGCCCTGCGCAACACCCTCAATCACGTAATTAAGACCAATGGTTGCCATGAATAAAATAATCGGCTCCTGGTTAACCATCGGGCGCAGCACGATTCGCTCAATCGCCATCGCCAGCCCAATCACGACAGCAAGGGTCACTGCGAATGCCCGGTAAGTGACCGCACCGTCTGTAATCAGTGCGATAACCGCCAGACCCAGCAGCACGCCAATCGCCCACTTGGGCGACTGCACCGCGGTTGTCAGCATCAGGAACAGCAGCATCGTTACGAACACTGCGCGCCACATATTCTGTCCGCCGTCGATAAAAAGCGCCAGCACAATCACAACAAATGCCGCGATAAAAATCGGCATCCTCGGTAAGTACTTGTCGGAAAACTGCTTGACTGCGCTGCCATCCACATTTAATTTTTGCAGCGCCATGATGAGCGCTGCCGCCCCGGCCAAAACTATAGCCAGCCAGCCGGTCCACATCCAGAAATCCCCGGCCACCTCGGTCAGGAGCACAAATGTCAATGCGCCAAACAGCACCAGGGCACCCTGGGCAAAATTAAAAATCGAGGAAGCCTTGAAGATTAAAACCAAGCCAAGCGCAACCAGCGAATACATGATTCCAGACAGCAGCCCGCCAACCAGAACCTCAACAAAAAATAGAAAATCAACTAGGTCCATAACCGAATACGCTTAGTGTTCGCCCAAATAAGCTCGTATGACATCTTTATTCGTTCGCACCTCATCCGGTACGCCATATGCGATTCTTTCGCCATGGTCCAGCACGACAACATGATCGGAAATATCCATCACAACACCCATGTCATGTTCAATCAGGACCACAGTCGTGCCGAATTCATCATTGACATCGAGCACAAAACGCGCCATATCCTCTTTTTCTTCAAGGTTCATACCCGCCATTGGTTCATCAAGCAACAGTATTTCGGGCTCCATTGCCAGCGCCCTGCCAAGCTCAACACGCTTTTGCAGCCCGTACGGCAGTTTGCCGACTGGAGTCTTCCGAATGCTTTGAATCTCGAGAAAATCAATAATACCCTCGACAAACTCCCGCTGTGCCACTTCGTCATTTCGAGCCGGATAATACAAGGCTTCCTTGAGAAAGTTGCTTTTTACTTTAACGATGCGCCCGGTCATGATATTGTCCAGTGTGGACATGCCCTTGAACAGCGCAATGTTCTGAAATGTCCGGGCAAAGCCCATCCGCGCGACCTGCTCCGGCGATGCACTGGTCCGATCGCGGCCGTCAAATACAATCGATCCTGCACTCGGCTTATAAAAGCCGCTGATCACATTCAGCATCGAGGTCTTGCCGGCGCCGTTCGGCCCGATAATCGAAAAGATCTCGCCTTTGTAGACCGAAAATCCCACATTCTGCAAGGCCTTGACACCGCCAAAACTGACAAAGACTCCGTCCACCTCAAGGATGAGGTCCTTGAATTGCCGCACGCGCTCGGTTTCGTGTGATTGTGCTTCAGCTGCGTCCATCGTTGTTCAACTAACCGGCTTTCTTTAAGTGATCGAATGTTTTCACATCCTGAATTTGAAGGTCTGCTTCCATCATGCCCTTGCGACCGTCTTCAAAGGTTACCTCGTTTTTGATGTAACCCCGGGTGTCATCTGAGTAGAGTGAATCGATCAGAGAGCCAAATCGCTCAGAAATGATGCGCCGCCGCACCTTGCGTGTACGCGTCAGCTCACCGTCATCGGCATCCAGCTCTTTGTGAAGAATCAAAAACCGCTTGATCTGGGAACCTGAAATCTCGCTGTCCTTGGCCAGGTCCGCATTGGTCTTGGCAATACAGTCATTGATCATTTCATAAACTTGAGAATCCGCTGCAAGTTCCTGATAGCTTGCATAAGGCACATTGTTGCGCTCCGCCCAGTTGCTGACAGCATCCAGGTCAATGTTGATGAACGCACTGACATAATCACGGCCATCACCGAAGGTAACCGCCTCACGGATCTGCGGGAAAAACTTGAGTTTGTTTTCCAGAAACTTCGGGGCAAACAAAGTGCCATGATTCAAGCGTCCAACATCCTTGACCCGATCGATAATCTTTAGGTGTCCGGCATCGTCGAAATAACCCGCATCACCCGTTGATACCCAGCCATCGCCGGTTCTGGTTTCAAGCGTCGCGGCAGGATTCTTGTAGTAGCTTTGAAAAACGCCCGGGCTCTTATAGCGCACCTCGCCAGAGTCTGAAATCTTGACATCAACATCCGGGAACGGCACACCACAGGTATCCGCCTTGACGTCATTGTCCGTCTGCACCGTAATGTAGACCGAGGCTTCCGTTTGTCCATACAACTGTTTGACATTGATGCCCAGGGACCGGAAGAACTCAAAAATCTCGGGGCCGATGGCTTCACCCGCCGTGTATGCAACGCGTATCCTGCTAAAACCCATCGTGTTTTTCAGCGGCCCGTATACCAGGATGTTGCCCAGGAAATAAAGCACGCGATCGACCAGGCTCACAGATTCCTTTTGCAAAATCTGTACGCCGCAGCGTTTGGCGACCCGGATGAAGTAATCAAACATCTTGCGCTTGATCCAGCTCGAATCCTCCATTCTCACCAGCACCGTGGTCAGAATGTTTTCAAAAATTCGCGGCGGGCTGAAAAAATAAGTCGGGCCGATTTCCTGCATGTCGTGCATGACCGTGGCACCGCTTTCCGGACAGCTGACGCAAAATCCGGCTACGTACGACTGGGCGTAGGAGAAAATGTGGTCACCAACCCAGGCCATCGGCAGATATGCCATGCACTCTTCTTTTTCCGTCAAGGCATCAAACTCGATCGAATTGATCACGGTGACCAGAATGTTGCGGTGAGTCAGTATGACGCCTTTGGGAAAGCCCGTGGTGCCAGAGGTGTAAAGTATGACTGAAATGTCTCGTCCGCTGCCCTTTTGCAACTCGCTCGAAAAAAACTCCGGATGGTCTGAATCAAACTGCTTACCGTGCTCAATCAGCGATCCATAGTCCGACAGGTTCTTGACCGAATAATGCCGCAATCCCCTGGGGTCGTCATAAAAGATGTATTCGAGTTTGGGACACCGCTCAGAAATTTCCAGAATCTTGTCAACCTGTTCCTGATCTTCAACCAGTGCAAAGCGAACATCCGCGTGGTTGATTACATACTCCATTTCCTCGGCAACAGAGTCCTGATAAAGCGGCACCGGAACACCGCCCAGACACTGCGCAGCCGCCATTCCCCAGTAAAGCCGCGGACGGTTGTCGCCGACAATGGCCAACTTGTCACCGCGCTGATAGCCCGAGGCAGCCAAGCCACAGGCCAAATTACGGACTTCATCAGCGACCTCAGCCCAAGTCCAGGTCTGCCATATGCCAAAGTCCTTCTCGCGCATTGCCGGCCGCTCCGGAGTCAAGCGCTTGCGGTTGAACAGCAATTTTGGAAACGTATCTAACTCGTGATCAATTTTCATGCCTGACCTCATTAGACGACGGCAGATTCACCGATCCGCAATTACCTGGTGAACCGCACAGATTTATGCAATTCATTGGCAAACTAAATGTCCTCCCAGCAAAACCAAGAATTTCAAAATCAGTAAGTTTACCCTAAATCAAAATATATTTTGTCGCGAAAATTTGTCAAGGCGATCTTTGCACTGCTGACTTTCTTCTGAAATCTCATCTAATCGATAGGCTGCAATCCATCGCAACACGGTCTTTTCCAGTATCAGTCCAGCGCTTGAATCACGCGCGCGGCAACTTCCCTTATTTCATCCATATCCCCGGCAACGACAGGCCAGTTGATCTTCAGATCATCCCCCAGCGTTCGGGGAACAATGTGCATATGAAAATGCAGTACCGACTGTGCCGCACCTTTACCGTTGGCCTGAATGAGGCTGACGCCATCCGGGTTCAGTGCTTTCCTGAGCGCGCTTGCGACCCGCTTGGTAGTCGCCACAACGTGGGCCAGCAGATCGTCCGGCATATCGTACAGGGTCTCAGCATGATGTTTCGGAATGATCAGCGTGTGTCCCGGGGCGATCGGATTGATATCCATAAATCCCAGCGTATTGGCATCTTCATAGACTGGAATACAGCCTAGCTCACCTGCAACAATCTTGCAAAATACACAATCTAAATCTCTTTTCACAATAATCTGTCTCCTGTCCTGGCAGGAATTGTCAAGCAACCGCGGCGCACTCCAGGTACATCGCGTCACCATAACTGTAAAACCGAAATTCGCGTTCAACCGCCTGGCGATAGGCTTCCAATACCGGCTGTACACCACCAAATGCGCAGACCAGCATCAGCAGCGTCGACTTCGGCAGATGAAAGTTCGTAATGAGTGCATCTACCACGCGAAACTTAAAGCCCGGTTTGATAAAAAGATCCGTCTCGCCAAAATACGGTTCCAAATCACCTGCAAGCGCCGCGCTTTCGAGCGCCCTGACCGCGGTCGTGCCAACCGCAACAATGCGTGCTCCGGCGCTTTTCGCCCTGCTTACCGCATCACACACCGATGGTTTTATCTCGCACCGTTCGCTGTGCAAACTGTGCCTGGAAATATCGTCTGCGCGGATGGGTGCAAAAGTACCCGCACCAACGTGCAAGGTTACGTATTGAATATCAACTCCATAGCTGCAAAGCTCCGCAAGCAGGCCTTTGCTGAAATGCAAGCCCGCAGTTGGCGCTGCCACTGACCCGTCCGAGCTGGCATAAACCGTTTGGTAGCGTTCCCGGTCATCATCCTCTAAAGGACGGTTAATGTAGGGCGGCAGCGGAACGCTCCCACACGTTTGCACAACTGTCTTCGGGTGAACGCCCGGATCGGTCTCAAGTACAAATAAATCGCGCTTTCGGCCCGCGATCATCAATTCAAACCGTTCATTGACGGTAACCCGCTCGCCAACCTTGAGCGGCCGCCTGGCTTTCATCTGCGCCTGCAGGCGACGGTCCCCGTCAATTCGCTCAACCAGAATCTCCACCTTGCCACCAGTCGGCTTTCGTGCGAAGAGCCTGGCCGGGATAACACGGCTGTCATTGCAAATCAAAAGATCACCCGGACGAAACAGGCTCAAAAGCTCGGAGAACTG
>JAJDZL010000092.1 GCA_022824665.1 Gammaproteobacteria bacterium
GCGGGCATCCGTACCAACGATTGAGGGAGCAAGCGCGTGTGCGGCCATTGTTCCATCCGTGGCATTCATCACGAAAATGTAAAGATCCAGCATTTTCAAGGTCGGCGGTGGATTCTCGTTAAAGCGTTGAAATGCGGCTTGGGCACCGTTTACATCGTAAAGAACGATAGCTTGTGCAACAATCGCCTTAGCCTGTCCGGGTGTACCGCGCTCTAGCGCTTTTTCGGCAGCAAACGCTGGTGAGACTGCCTGTAAAAAGCATGCGCCAGTGGCAACAAGGGCTGCAACTGCGCCGCCCCTTTTGAGAAATTCTCTTCGCTTCGTATCGCTTTCGCCAAAAATTGCTTTTTTCTTGTTTTTTGTTATTGAATGACTCGTCATGTTAATTCTCCTTGACTGATTGCTGTGGTTTTAGCCACTAATCACCCAATCAATTGTACAGTTCCTGAGAAACAGGTTTTTCAACAAGTTATGTTTATGCTACGGGCGAACTGAAGGCCTCACCCATCCAATATCTTAAACCTGCCTGAGCAGATACCGCAGGCGAGAGCAGGACAATTTACAACTTGATTTTTGCTCTTGGAAAAATCCGAATCAATATAATTTCAACGCCCAGATTACTTCGCATTCAACATATCTGTGGATCGCCAGATGAAGCCCGAGCGTTGGAAGAATTCCGCAAACAAACTGTTTCAATACCAGGTGGGATTTACTGCACCACCGCATGATTTTGATGCTGCACCCAGCGACTTTTTGCGCATTTGTCCTGACAATGTAGGGGTGCACGGTCGTATGCTGCATGTGCCAGACTATCGCCATGAGCTCTCCGAACGAGCTGACCAGTTCCATTTACTTGAGGAGTTCGTCTACTGTATGTCCAACAACGGAGCCGATGTCTGTGGACAGGTCGGAACAAACTGGGTGCACTGCCAGAATAGAACGCCGGCTGAAATTTACGAAGTCTGTACGAGAATCAGTGAAAAATATGAAACGCCGTTTCATATGGCAGGCTATTGTGTTGTGGAAGCGCTGCGCCACATTGGTGCTAAGAGAATTGCACTGAACTCCGTCTATTACTGGCCCGAGTGGCGCGACGGGTACGCAAGGTTCTTAAAACAGGCGGGATTCGATCTGGCTTATGTGGGTAATTTCGTTGATCAGGGCTTTTTCAATACCCAGCAGGAAGTCAACGACCGCGTCTGGATTTTTGATGGATCACTGGCCGCGCGTTCCATGAAGTATGTCGTCGAACAGGCGGGAGACATAGATGCCATCGTGGTTAATGGAATGCCCAATTTTCGCCGCGCTGATGGGCTGCCCGAACGGATTGTTTCACTGGACAGGGTGCTGGAAGCGAACATCGGCATTCCAATCATATCGTCAGACACTGCACTTTACTGGCGCATCTTTCGTTCCCTGGGTACCACGCCGATCGGGCAGCGCGGTCAGCTGCTGTCTTCACTCCAGTAAGTCAGTCTGAGAAGCATAAGGATTGGTCAATTGGCCGGATTGTCGATGCAAAGGATTCTTGTACTTTGGGCCACACCGCGTTCGACCTCTACCGCTTTTGAATGGGCGATGGATAATCGCGGTGACATGGAGTGCTTTCACGAACCATACAATGAGGCTTACTATCTCGGCGAAGATCGACGCAACGATCGTTATTTCATTGCCGACCCTGATCTTTCGACTAAATCCGGTCTCAATTTTGCCTCGGTGCACAAACATCTTGTACACCTTGGCGCCAGTCGTCAGCTGTTCGTGAAAGACTTTGCCTACTCAGTCACTCACATTGCCGATAATGCATTCCTTGATGCATTTCAACACACTTTTCTTATCCGGGATCCGGAGAAAGTCATTACCTCGATGCACGCCAGGTGGCCGGATGTATCGCTTGATGAGGTTGGTTTCGAAGACTTGCACACCCTGTATCGTCGCGTCGCAGACAGGGAAGAGAAACCTCCGGTGGTACTGGATTCTGACGAGTTGCTGGATAATCCCGAAGGCGGTATGAAAGCATACTGCGACACAGTGGGCATTCCATATGTTCCGGCTGCCACGACGTGGCAGAATCAAATGCTGGAAAACCGCAAGCAATCGCCCACTTGGAGTACGCATGCCTATGACTTTCACGACCAGTTAAGGGCAAGTAAGGGTTTGTCCAGGCGCGAACGGAACTATCCGCCACTTGACTCAAACGACGATATGCTGCGGTTGCATGCAGCAAGCAAGCCACACTATGATAGGCTTTTTGAAATGCGGCTCCGTTTTTGATGGAGTTTGTGCTTTTTGCCGCGTGCCGACGCGGTCTCAGAAGTGCAAAGGACTTGCGGGAAACCTGAAAAAATCCGGCAATGCTCGCATAGAACGATTCTCCATCAATTCGGTAGAATTTAACCAAAGCAAATATTGATTATCTTTCGATTAACTTAGACAGCAAAGCGAATGGAACCAACAGTTATCTGGTATACCGGTTTACCCGGTTCCGGCAAAACCACACTGGCCGAATCACTGAACTCGATATTAACCGAGCAAGGTCACCCCACCGTTATATTGGACGGCGATAACATTCGCAAGGGATTAAGCAGTGACCTTGGCTTTAGCGACGCAGACCGTGCCGAAAACATACGGCGAGTCGCTGAGGTTGCAAAATTGATGGCTGAAGCAAAATTGACGGTTATCGTAGCGATGATTTCGCCGTTTGATGCTGAACGTCAAATGGCCCGGGAAATCATGCGCGGCATAACGTTTATTGAGACACATATCAATGCGCCGCTTGCAGTCTGCGAATCCCGCGACCCGAAGGGTATGTACAAAAAAGCGCGCTCAGGCAAATTGAAAAAGTTTACTGGGGTTGATTCAATCTACGAGCCGCCAGTCAGCCCGGAGTTGCGAGTCGACACGGTCAAATTATCAGTTGAAGAATCAACCAATATTATTGTTGCTTATCTCAAGCGCGCGGCATTCGGAGGCGAGCTTGCATGATTCGGTGGGTGCGACCGCGCTGCAAAACCATTCGATTTAATCGCACCAATCGTCTCAGCATCATGCGATGAAAAAAAAGCCCGCGTCAAGCACGGGCTTTTTTCAAACTGACAGAGTTTTCTACTCGTCCAGCCAAACGAATTCCGGAAATTCCGAAGCGCCTAAATTGCCGAGCGGATGTTCGGGCAATCCATGTACGCTGTCCCGTTTCGCATCCAGCACATTCAAATGCATTGGGATGACCATGCCACTTTCGTTGTGAATCAAAGTCTGCATCTCACAATACATTTCATGACGTTTAGCAGGGTCAAGTTCTGCCAAAGACAGTTTGAGCAGTTCGCCCATGCGTGGATGGTCCCAGTAGCTGTCGTTCCAGGGCGCACCTGGTGCAAAAGCGATCGCGAGCATTGAGTTCGATGTCGGGCGCATATTCCAGCTTGTGACGTTAATCGGCTCGACTCTCCACACTGCACCCCAGTAACCATCATTGGGTACCTTCCTGATCTTTAAATCAAATCCGATTTTTGCCAGATTTGTCTGCATTAGCAGGCACACCTCTTCAATACCAGCCCCGACTGGGGCGACATGCACTTCGGCTGAAGTGTAGCCGGATTTTTCCAGGTGAAATTTGGCCTGGTCAGGATCAAATTCCCGAATGGGCAGTTCACTGCAGTAATCTGCACCATAGGCGGGGTTGATTGGTTGATCATTGCCGATTGATCCGTGGCCCTTGAGAATCTTTTTCACGATCCTTTCACGATCCTGAATCAATTGCAGTCCCCTGACAAAGTCTGGGTTACTGCCTGGCTCCGTATTCTTGATCGCGCAGATGCCGTTCCAGGCACCGGTTGGAATCGAAATCATGGTGACCCCTTCCGCACTTTCAATCTGCCGTATGGACCGTGGTTCAACATCAGCAATCATATGCACGTCGCCGGCAATCACTGCATTGGTGCGCGCGACGGTATCGGTAATGGCAAAAATCTCAACCGCATCCAGCGGTGCCGGTGTGCGCCAATAGTTTTCGTTGCGCTTGCTGATCGATCGAACGCCAGGGCTGAACTCTTCCATGATGAAGGGCCCAGTTCCGATTCCATCACCGCTTGAGCCATTCTTGATGACCTTCAGTTGATACAAGCCACCCAGCAAAATAGGTAAATCCGAGTTGGACGTATTGAGTACGGCCTTGACCTCGTGAGGGCCAACTTTTTTCCATTCATCGACAAACGCAAGCGTGTCTTTGACGACCGAGGTAGAGTCAACGCTGATATGCCGGTTCATACTCCAAACAACATCATCTGCAGTCAATGGGGTGCCGTCATGAAAGTGAACATCCTTGCGCAGCTTGAATGTCCATTCTTTGGCGTCGCTGCTCGCGCCCCAGGATTCGGCCAGTTCCGGCTGCGGCGCAAGATTGGTGTCAACCTGGCAAAGTGCGTTGTAATGAGCTCGCCCCCGAGAATAGTCAATTGCCGAGGTGAATAGATTCGGGTCGAGTGTGTCAGCGGGGCCATGCAAACTGACTGCAGCGCGAAGTGTGCCGCCGCTTTTTGGTGTTGCGGCAACAGCCTCTTTTCCAGTTAGCAGCAGATTGTATGCTGCAGTCATCGAAACGCCGGTCGCCATCATTACTTTTAACGCATCACGTCGGGTAAAGCCTCCTCGAACTGAGCGTTCAATCAGTGTTTTATCGTTTCCATCAAGGTCCTGATATTTAGGCTCTTGTGGCAGAATTTTGGATTTAAGGTCTTTCATTCTGATATATCCTCCAAAGTGAATTTTCAAATACTATTAACTTGTAGTCTACGCTATATCGGTTGTTTTTTTCGTACTTTTTGTGAATTATTGGAATTTGAGATACCCGATCAAACAGTTATTTTTACCAGAACTCTACCGGGCAGGTATGGGTCGAAAAAGACTCGACAGGTTTACCGGACGAATCAGGCGCAGACACCGTCAGGCCTTTTTTTTGCCTGACGTCAATTGCTGGAATACTCGAAAGAACCGATGCGCGTTCGACTATTCGGCAAATACGACCCAGTAGGGTTTATGGTCGGAACCGGTCGCCGCGGTGTCCACCCATGCTTTAGAAACCTTGCCTGCTAACTCTGTATTCACAAAGCAGTAATCGAGCCGCAGCGGTTTTGCCGGTGGGCGCCCCTCAGGATCGGGCCACCAGCTTAGTGGATCCCCCAAGGTTTTCTTTGCGACACTCCAGCTGTCTACAAAACTGCCGCGGTGGATGCCGCGTCCATATACCGGATCTTCATCGCCCAGAAAGCGGCTGTATTCGCGGCTGTCTTCGGTAAAGTTGAAGTCCCCCATGAACAGCGTATGTGATGGCACTGGCAATTGTGTTTCGCCGTTGCCCCAGTCCATGCTCAGATTGTTGGCCGCTTCGACTGGGTCGCACGGAGTGTCGTCCATTGTCAGGACGCTCCCACAGTGTTCGATCATGCTGTGCATTGAAAGCAGAGTGTCAATTTGCAGTAAACGCTCTTGGGATGATGCTGCAGACAGGTGTACGCAATACACGCGCAATGTGCCGCACGAGGTGTCAATGACCCCTTCGAGAACACCGGTAGTCATGCCGGGCAAATTGAACGTCGGCAGTTGCGGCAGTACCAGTGAGCGTGCGGAGAGTATGGGCCACTTTGAAAGTAGCATCGTACCAAATTGTCGCCTGCGGTTGACGACGTTTTGATCCGACAGACGCGTACTTGCGTCAACATCGAACGCCGGACAATAGGTCCAGTAATACCCCTCCAGCAAATTGCCAAGCTGTTCAGGCTGATCTGTCAGTGCGCTGCGCCGCCAGAAACGCTCGACCTCCTGCAGACAAACGATATCAGCACCGCGCACAGAATTGGCAATTCGCACGAGGTCTATTCTCTGGTCCAGCCCCAGCCCGAAACGAATATTGTAAGTCACGACTTGCACAGTTTGACAGCCTCCACAATGGCTGATTTCGAACGCCAGAATCTATCCTGTTCTGGTCATTGTGACAGGGATTTTACCACGACACCTTCACCTCGATTGGTTGTCTGCATAAGCATTGGACTGAATGCTTTCGGGTCGCAATGGCTCGTCATGAAGAAAAGTTTCACGCATATGAACTGAAGTCATGAAGCACTTGATCAAAGAGGCGTGAAATGAGATTATGTCACTGATGCTATTGGGCTTCCACCGCGGCGAACAATCGAGGCACAGGTCCTCACAAGGTGCTCAAAAAGCACAGGGTAGGTAGGTTGCTCTCGATTGCTTGCCAGCGTCAGTTGATATTTCAACATTGATTAAGTGACCAACACTTAATTTTGACGGCGCGCGATTTCGCTTTCCACTTCGTGCTACGCACTCCGTTCCAAGCGAAATCGCGCGACACCTTGACAAAAGCATAACTGATAATAGTCATTCAAATAGTACCTATATAAATGGTACAGGGTATGCAAAAGCGGGTATTATTTGATCACTTGCTGCGTGGTACTGCTCATTGGAACAGCATTGACCTGATCGGCTGCATTCGCAGGCAAAAAGTCCGGAGCATGCAGGGTGCGAGCAGTTTTAACCAGCAGGTCGGTA
>JAJDZL010000115.1 GCA_022824665.1 Gammaproteobacteria bacterium
CTATATGCCTTCAATATTGCAATTAATCATGGCCAACAACAGCCGGTTCATTTTGGCTTAGGTGAACAACTGCAGTTGACAGATGCGGATGGGAGGGAACTGTATGTTCGTGTTGTCGAAATTTCTGGCCAATGTACTTTATTGGAGTATTCTGATATCGGCTAGCCTCGATTCCCAACGGTAATAATTACTCTGAATTTAACAGTTAGTGATAACGCTTACGACGTCATCAAAAACTTTTTCATTCTTTGCGCTGTGCAGTGATGAATCGACCCTGCCGAGATCGAAACTCATCCACAATACAGAGTAATATGCTGCCATTTAGTGTAATCCTCAGACCAAATCGGCGCAAACACAAGCGGCAGTACCAACGCAAAGGTTTAACCTGATTGAACTACGATCTAGACCACCAGGATATTCGTGATGGTGTCCGAAAACTGTGCCAGCAATTTTCATCGGACTACTGGCGCCGTTGTGACCGCGCCCGGGCGTACCCCGCTGAATTCGTCGACGCGCTAACCCGGTCAGGTTACCTTGGCGCACTGATTCCGCACGAATACGGTGGCCTTGAGTTGCCGCTCCTCGCTGCTGCCGCAATCCTGGAAGAGATTCATCGCGCGGGTGGCAACGCAGCTGCCTGTCATGCGCAGATGTACATGATGGGCACCGTTTTGCGACATGGTTCAGATGCCCAGAAGGCAAAATATCTACCAGGAATTGCAGATGGTGCTGTCCGACTGCAGGCGTTTGGGGTAACCGAACCCGGCAGCGGCACCGATACAGCAGCCCTTCAGACCACCGCCAGGCGCCGCGGTGAGCGCTACATTGTGAACGGTCAAAAACTTTGGACTTCACGGGCGGAACACTCGGACCTGATGCTGCTCCTTTGCCGCACTACGTCCATCGATGAGGTCGAAAGACGCTCCGACGGGCTCTCGGTGCTGCTGATCGACATGCGTGAGATTTCCGAAGACCAGTTGCTTATTCGTCCCGTTCGAACGATGATGAATCACGCTACGACAGAGGTCTTTTTCAAAGACATGGAGGTACCAGTCGATGCCCTGGTCGGCGATGAGGGCATGGGGTTCAAGTACATTTTGTCCGGTATGAATGCAGAGCGCATTTTGATTGCCGCCGAATGTATTGGTGATGCAAAATGGTTTATCGACAAGGCGGTCTCATATGGCAATCAGCGGGTGGTGTTTGATCGACCCATTACTCAGAATCAGGGCATCCAGTTTCCGATCGCGCGTGCCTATGCTGATATGCGTGCTGCCGAATTGACGTTAAAGGAAGCGGGAAGACGATTTGATGCGGGTGAAAATCCAGGTGAAGAGGCCAACATGGCAAAAATGCTGGCAGCTGATGCATCCTGGCGGGCCGCGGAGGCCTGTTTACAAACCCATGGCGGGTTCGGGTTCGCTGATGAGTATGATGTTGAAAGAAAATACCGGGAAACGCGACTGTATCAGGTCGCGCCGATTTCGACCAATCTGATTCTGAGTTATTTGTCTGAACACGTTTTGGGAATGCCAAGATCGTATTGAATGCCGAACCCACCGTCGACCTGGTATGGCGAACAAGTTAAAATTTACTGCAGTGGTTTCACCGTACAAGGGGCTCTTGAGATGTTCAACCGTTATTTCTGTATGTCATGATTCCTGAATTGCGTCCAGGTGTTCAGGCGGTCAAACCGCATATGCTGTCCATGGATGGAAAGGTGCTGGCAGCGATTCAAATCAATATTGCGTCCAACGAAAGCGCGTTTGGTCCAAGTCCAGCTGCCGTCCGTGCAGCTAGAGCAGCAATTTCTGAAATGGAAAGGTATGCAGACGGTGCCGAGATTGCATTGGCCACTGAGATCGCGGCGCATCACGCACTGAATCCAAAAGGTGTTGTGTGCGGCAATGGTTCTGACGATCTGCTGGCTCGGCTTGCACGCGCGTTTCTGCGGCCCGGCGATGAGTTGATTTGCAGTGTAAACGGCTACCAGAAAATACCGAATTACGCCTATTTCAACGATGCAGTCCCCGTTCGCGCCCCCGACAACGATTTCACAGCCGACGTTGACCAGCTTCTGAGTTGTCTGACCGAGCGTACCCGAATTGTGATGATTGCGAATCCGGATAATCCAACCGGCACCTGGGTGAGCGGTACGCAAATTCGCCGCCTGCATGCGGGATTGCCGAGCGATGTACTGCTCGTTCTCGATTCAGCTTACCTGGAATACGTCGAAAATGCGGAATTCGAGAACCCTGCTGCGTTGGTCGAGGAATTTGAAAATGTTGTGATGACGCGCACATTTTCCAAGATTTACGGACTCGCCGGCATTCGTCTGGGCTGGCTTTATGCACCAGAGAAAATTGCAGATGCCGTGAGGCGAATTGGCTTGACATTTCCGATTTCCGGCGTCGCGTTCGAAAGCGGCAAGGCCGCACTGAACGATCAGGCGCATGTTGCAACGGTGCTCGAGCGCAATCGCGCGGGCAAAATTAAGTTCGCTTCGACTCTGGAACAATTGGGTGCCCGGGTCATTCCGTCGCAGACCAATTTTCTGCTTGCGCAGTTCCCGGCAGGTGAGCTGTCGGCTCCGCATGTTCACGAAGCGTTGCTGAAACGCGGCATATTTACTCGCCGGATGGCTGCTCGGGATTTTTCAAGTTCGCTAAGGTTTACAATTGGCACGGAGCAGGAAATGGAATTGGTCACTCAATCGCTGATGCATCTTTTCGGCGACACCTGAGCAATCGTTTTGCGGTAATCCACCAGTGACAGCAATGATTAAAGGGATTTCAATAATCAGCGCTTTCAAAGCAGCTGAAGTTCGCTCGATCGTGGCACTGCCGGATATTGTGACCTGCGACGCGCTGCTTTGGCCCTTATCAGCCGATCCGGCATTTAAGTTCGTACCGGTTTGCAAGGAAGATGAGGGCGTATCGATTTGTGCCGGACTTTCCTACTGCAATAACCGGGCAGTACTCATGATGCAGCATACCGGTTTTTTGGATTCAATCAATGCGATTCGGGCCATCGCGGTGGATTATCAACTGCCGATTGTGATGGTTGTCGGTTTGCAGGGTGCTGAAGCAGGTGTTCCTGCCGCGCAATCCCGAATCACCGGCATCCGTGCACTGATTCCGATCAGTGATGCACTGGGCTTGGCCTATGCTGAACTGGGCAAAGGGGAAGATGAGTTAACTGTTACCCAAATGATTCACACCTCCTACGAAAAATCCTCCCCATGCGTCGTCTTTATTCCACAGCCACCGGTTTGAACCCATGGTTATGAAACGCGATCAGGCGCTTCATTCGCTAGCCCGGCATTATGCCGATGGGATTGTCGTAGCGGTGTTTCAAAGTGCATTTGACTGGATGAAAATTCGTCCACACCCCCTTAATTACCTGTGCGTTGGTGCAATGGGACAGGCGTCCTCGCACGCGCTGGGACTGGCGCTTGGCGCACCTGGTGAAAAAGTGGTGGTACTCGATGGCGACGGCAGTTTGCTGATGAATCTCGGTTCGCTGGTAACTGTTGCCAACATGAAGCCAGATAATTTTTTTCATTTTGTCTGTCAAAACAATATGTATGAGGTCAATGGCAAGTTTCCTATCCCGGGCGCTGAATCCATCAGGTTTGATCAAATGGCGCGCGCGGCGGGCTACAGGCAGGTGTTTTCGTTCGATGATCTGGCGGAATTTGACCAGCAGATCGGCGCAATTCTGGAATTAAAAGGCCCGGTATTCGTTTGTATGCACATTGAACCCGGTGAGTATTATCCGCTCGACTACGAGACGATCCACAGCGAGCAGTCGCGTACGACTTTTCGCAACGCACTGACTAAACGGTTGCAAATGTCCTGATTTTGCTCGGTCAGTAAATTGTTAGTGAATTACGATTTATAACCGAATGTATTTGATACAATGCTTAATCTACCTGTAGGCGCAGGAATTTGCAGCACAGTCGCGCACAGCTGGAAAAAATCAGATGAACACAAACTCGTCAAACTCGGCAGGGGACAACAAAATCCGGCCCAAGGGTCCGAATCTGCTGTTCACCCGTAAGTCGCCGCTGATTGATATCGCGCAATTACTGATACTGGGTGGCGTGACAGCATGGGTGATCTACAAAGGCGCACAGGCCATGCAGTACAACTGGCAGTGGTACCGGGTGGATCAGTTCTTTTATCGCATTGTCGATGGCGAGCTGATCTGGGGCGCATTAATGAAGGGGCTTATGGTTACCTTCCAGATTACCGCGGTCAGCATGGTACTGTCAGTCCTGATTGGGCTGATCACGGCACTGCTTCGCATGTCCAATTCATTTTCCGGGAAGCTGATTGCCAATGTTTATCTTGAGGCGATTCGCAACACGCCGCTGCTGGTCCAGCTGTTCCTGTTTTATTTCATTGTTGCACCCATTGTCGGGATTGACCGTTTCTGGACGGGCGTTCTGTGCCTGAGCTTTTTCGAAGGGTCTTTCGCCGCAGAAATCATCCGAGCGGGCATTCAGTCTGTTCACCGCGGTCAGAACGAAGCAGCCAAGGCGCTTGGGTTCAGCCGTTTCAACAGTTATCGGGACGTTATCCTGCCGCAGGCAGTGCCAATTATTTTGCCGCCGATGACCGGTCTTGTCATCAATCTGATCAAACACTCAGCGATCGTAAGCGTAATCGCGGTCGCCGACCTTACCACGGAAGGGTTGAATATTATCTCGGATACCTTTATGGCGTTCGAAATCTGGTTTACGGTTGCTGGCATTTATCTTGTTGTAACCGTATCACTTTCGTTGTTCGTTTCGTGGCTGGAGTCAAGAGCCATGCGAGGACGATAACACCATCATTTTTTGAGGAGTACTGTAAATATGAAACTTAAACATACAATCGTTACTATTCTTTCCGCGTTTGCGCTCGCGTTTTCTGCGTTGGCAGGTGCTGCTTCCCAGGAGCTGGCCGCAGAGAGCGTGTTGGAGGAAATCAAAAAGCGTGGCACCTTGAAAGTCGGCATGTCCACTTTCGTACCATGGGCGATGCGAAACAAGCAGGGCGACCTGATTGGCTTTGAGATTGATGTAGCGACCAAGGTCGCACAAGATATGGGCGTTGAGGTTGAGTTTGTACCAACCGCCTGGTCAGGAATCATTCCGGCACTGATCGCCCGTAAGTTTGACGTCATTATTGGTGGAATGTCGATTACTCCGGGACGCAACCTGACGGTGAACTTCACCACCCCATATGCACATTCAGGTCAGCAGATGGCTGCGAACAAAGCACTGGCGGACGGCTTCTCAGTAGAAGACTTTAACGCGGCAGATGTTACGATCGCCTGTCGCCGTGGCGCGACCCCCTGTAATGTCGCACAGAGCATGTTTCCGAAAGCCAGTATTGCCCGTTTTGATGATGATGCCCAGGCATTCCAGGAAGTTGTTAACGGTAATGCGCATGCGATGATTTCATCTGCTCCGAAACCGCGTTTTTGGTCCAACAAGCATCCGGAAAAGCTGTTCATGCCGACTGAGGACAATCTGACAACAGGTGATGAAGCATTTGCACTTCGCAAGGGAGATCCCGATGCGATGAATTTCTTCAGCAACTGGATTCTGGTCAATACCAGCAACGGTTGGCTTCAGGAGCGACATGATTTCTGGTTCAAGACCCAGACTTGGGCAGACCAGATTGACGAATAACAAGTAAAGTTTGAAAACCCGAGGATGTTTCCCCGGCACGGGCTGGGGAAGCACCTTGAATCACAAGTAGTTGTAAGATGAACGAAACCAGGTTACCACCACCGGCAGAAAAGGTAAGGCGGGTTACCAACCTCGACATTGCGATCATCGCCAGCGTTATTGCAATCCTGGTATTCATTTACTACCGGGTTGAACACGTGCTGGTTTACAACTGGAACTGGGGCCTCATTTTCGAGTATGTGATTCGCATTGACGAGGCGACTGGCGACATACTCCCAAATCTATTTTTGAAAGGCGTCGCAATGACGCTCAGGCTCGCATTCTGGGGCACGCTTATTGCAGCTGTCATTGGAATCGTAATGGGACTGTGCCGGGTTAGTAACAACCTGTTTTTGAAAATTGGCAGCCGACTGTATGTTGAGTTGATCAGAAACATACCACCGGTTGTTTTCATCTTTGTCTTTTACTTCTTCATCAGCAGCCAGATTATTCCACTGCTTGGACTCGATAATATCGAGAAGACATTTTCGCCTACCACGCTCGCGGTCATGAGAGTTCTGTTCGGTCCGACTGAACTTTTCACCAACTTTCTTGCAGGACTGATTTGTCTTGCTGTATTTGAAGGCGCATACATTACTGAAATTGTCAGGGCTGGAATTCAGGCCATCGGCAAGGGGCAGTGGGAAGCAGCCCGGGCGATTGGACTTTCGCGCTACCACGTGCTGCGCGATGTAATTATGCCCCAGGCACTAAAAACAATTTTGCCGCCGCTGGCCGGACAGTTTATTACCCTGGTGAAAGACTCCAGTATCGTCTCGCTGATATCGGTACAGGAGCTGACGTTTCTCACCCAGGACGTATCCAACACCACGACACACTTTTTTGAAGCCTGGATAGTTACCGCGGCGCTGTACTTCATGATGTGTTTTCCACTCGCCGTTTTGTTCCAGAGATTCGAACGATCCGGAATGGGGATGCAGAAACACTAGGAGTTTTTCGATGACAGAACTAAGCTCAACAACTGATTCCAACGCCGACCGCAAGGAACTTTTGAAGTTCAACGGGGTTGGAAAATGGTATGGAAATTTCTGTGCCTTGTGGGATATCAATCTCACTGTACACAAAGGAGAGCGGGTGGTGGTATGTGGACCATCCGGTTCTGGCAAGTCGACCATGATTCGTTGCGTCAACCTGCTGGAGTCCTACGAGGCCGGTGAAATCCTGATCGATGGTTCACCGATTAAAAATGACCCGAAATCGATGCAGGTCATTCGCCGCAGGGTTGGCATGGTGTTTCAGAATTTCAACCTGTTCCCGCACGTGACCGTCCTGCAAAATCTCATGCTTGGGCCAATTCGTAACCTGAAGGTATCCAAGAAAGAAGCCGAGGAAACCGCGATGCACTACTTGGAAAAGGTACGTATCGCTGAACAGGCAAAAAAATACCCCTCTCAGCTGTCAGGCGGTCAGCAACAGCGCGTTGCAATTGCGCGCTCTTTGTGCATGCATCCAGAGGCAATGCTGTTTGATGAACCGACATCGGCACTCGACCCCGAGATGATCTCTGGTGTATTGGACATCATGGTTGAACTTGCAGAAGGCGGTATGACCATGATGGTGGTTACGCATGAGATGGGGTTTGCCAAGCAGGTGGCTGATACCATGGTGTTCATGGATCACGGTGAAATTGTTGAAGTTGCCCCGCCGGCTGAATTTTTCACCAAGCCGAAGAGCGATCGAACCGAGCTGTTTCTGAGTCAGATTTTGCAGCATTGATTGCTGTGAAAGCGCCGCAGCGGTATTCTTTTCTCAGTCTTGTCGGCGGTGCGCTAAGCGGCCATCGCAAATGGCAGCAGGCCTGGCGCAGCCCTGAGCCCAAGTCACACTACGATGTTGTGATTGTTGGCGGCGGGGGGCACGGTCTGGCCAGTGCTTATTACCTCGCCAAGAATCATGGCATACGCAATGTCGCCGTAATTGAACGAAACTGGATCGGCGGTGGAAACAGCGGTCGCAATACCGCGGTTGTGCGTTCGAACTATCTGCGCGACACAAGCATTCGCTTTTTCGATCAGTCCCTTAAGTTGTATGAGGGATTAAGTCGCGAACTCAATTACAACATCATGCTCAGTCAGCGAAGCGAGGTCGACATTCTTTTGACCAACACGAGCATGCGTAATATGCGCCGCCGCGCACTCAACATGAACCGGCTCGGAGTCGAGTTTAAGTTGCTGAGCGCCGATGAGGTGCGCAAGCGAATTCCGATTCTCGCACCAATGAAAAACTGCCGCCTGCCAATCGTGGGTGGCTCCGTGCAGCAAAGGGCCGGAATTGCACGCCACGATGCGATAGTTTGGGGTTACGCACGCGGTGCCGATTCTTTTGGGGTGGATATTATCCAGAATGCAAAGGTGACTGCCGTTCGCCGCGGTGCGAACGGCCAAGTCAGTGCGGTCGAGACCACTCGCGGCACGATTGGAGCTGACAAGGTTGCGATTGCCACGGGCAACGAAAATGCCGCACTCGGCACGATGGTCGATTTAAGCCTGCCGCTTCGTACCTTTAATTTGCAGGCTTTCGTATCGGAGCCGATTAAGCCGGTGCTGGATGTGGTCGTCAACTGTCCGGACCTCGGGGTGTACCTCAGTCACTCCGACAAGGGTGAGCTGGTCATCGGCGGTGCCACAGATCCCGAGCAGATATCCTATCGAAAGGGCGGCAAAGTGCCAATTTTTGAAAATACCGTCGCGGGCTTACTGGAGCTCATTCCTTCATTTCGTCGCCTGAAACTCCTAAGGCAGTGGGGCGGTGCATTGGAATTCGCACAGGACGGCAGTCCGATCATCTCGAAAACGGCGGTCAAGGGATTCTATATCAGTGCTGGCTGGTGGGGCGGTTTCAAGGGCATTCCCGCGGGCGGGCTGACCTTTGCACACCTGATTGCCAAAGACGAACCACATCCACTGGCCGAAAAATACGGATTGGAACGGCTGTCGACACTGAATTACCTGCTGGAAGGTGGTACGACCGTTCCCACTGGATGATGTTGTGGCACCTGCCGTGATGATGCAATACATGCGCTGTGCTCATTTGGCCGCGCGACGGCTAATCAAGCGGGACCTCGCCGGATGCTGCTGATTCCCTGTCCCTGGTGCGGAAAGCGCGCCGAAACAGAGTTTCGCTGTGCCGGTCAAGTCAAAGTGGCGCGCACGGAATTGCTCGAAGCGGACGATGAGGCCTGGCTTGAGTACCTGTATCAGACAGACAATCAGCGCGGCGTGCTCACGGAGTACTGGTGCCACGAAAAAGGTTGTGGTGAGTGGTTTACGCTGTGTCGTGATACGACGACTCACGAACTTGTTGACCGGGACCCGGAGCCATGACCGAATCAAATACGCGCCGGCTCGCCGCAGGTGGACACATTGATCGGAGCCGGCCGCTGGAGTTTCGGTTCAACGGGCGTGAGTACTCGGGATTTAATGGCGATACGCTGGCATCTGCCTTGCTGGCGGCAGGTGTTGATGTGCTCTCGCGCAGTTTCAAGTATCACCGTGCCAGGGGCGTCCAAAACCGCGGATATGCCGATGTAAGCTCACTGGTGCAGCTTTGCGGTAAAGACGAAGCACCCAATATCCTGGCCAGCGCCCAGCCCCTGTTTGATGGACTTGAGGCGCGCAGTGTCAACTGCTGGCCGAGTGTCGACTTTGACCTTGGATCAGCCCTTCGAATGCTCTCTCCCATCATTCCGTCCGGCTTTTACTACAAGACATTTATGTGGCCGACCTGGCATCTGTTTGAGCCAGCCATACGGCGGGCGGCCGGTTTTGGTGTTGCGCCCAAAGAAGCCCCCGACGGCGTTTATCTCGAGCGCTATGAACACTGTGACGTACTGGTGGTCGGCGCGGGTCCAGCTGGATTGATGGCTGCGCTGAGTGCCGCTAAATTCGGAGCGAAAGTGGTATTGGTTGACGAGATGATTGAACCCGGAGGGAGTCTTCGCTTTAGCCGCGTGAAGTTCAACCAGTCGAGTGCAATGAGTTGGGTTCAGCAGGCAGTCCATGAACTCAACATGAACGAACAAGTCAGCTGTCTTTGGAATGCAACCGCATGGGGTTATCAGGAAGGCAATATGGTCTGCGTTGTAGAGCGAAATCCCGCAGGCGCCGGAGTGCTCGGCCGCAACTGGAAGATTTGGGCGAATGAGGTTGTGCTGGCGACAGGTGCGATCGAAAGACCCATCGTTTTTGCCAACAATGATATTCCCGGTGTGATGTTGAGCTCAACGGTCAGTGAGCTCATCCATTCGTATGCGGTGAGACCCGGCAAACGGGCGGTGCTGTTTGCCAATAATGACTGTGCTTATCAGGTGCTGCCACATTTGGCCGGTGCAGATATTGAAGTTGCCGCGGTCATTGATTCAAGACAAGCAGTTGGTGAGCACCTCCATGCTCTGGCACAATCGACCGGTGCAAAGGTGCAATCGGGTATGCTGGTTACCAAAGCCAAGCGCAATGGCAACCGAATTACAGCACTTGAGAGTGTTGCTCGAAGCGGCGGTGCCGCCAGCGAGATTGCCTGCGATCTCCTTTGTATATCCGGTGGCTGGAATCCCTGTGTGCACCTGTTCTCGCAATCACGCGGTAGTCTTCGGTATGACGACGATATTGCTGCGTTTGTACCGCATGAGGCATGCCAGGCGACACGGTCAGCAGGTGCTGCTAACGGCGTGATGCCGTTGCGTCAGTGTCTCGAAAGTGGCGCCCGTATCGGGAT
>JAJDZL010000100.1 GCA_022824665.1 Gammaproteobacteria bacterium
TTTAGAGGCTGCCTCTACATCAATATGAAACGGCTGCGGATCGTACTGAAGCGCAAAATGAATGATGCCGCTTTCAGTAAATGTTACCCCGGCACTGCGATATGTCTCACCAACTTTGAACTCATCAAAATACATCCAGTCCTGCTCCTCCATATCGAGCCATAATTAACATAATCAGCATAGTGAATTATCCTGCTTGTTGCTGTGACATCTGATGATATTTTGAATCGCGGTAAATTCCGGTAGCGCGTACGTGTCGATCAGAAAGTGAAGGACCGATAGCCTGTGTCGAGTTCTTTTTGAGCCAAACCGCCAATATTCATTGGTCTTCAAACAGTATTTGGAACCGCAGCTCATGAAACAGGTCAGAGTGTCGCGCCTATCCACGCTCATCGCATAAACTCACCGCCATTAACAAAAAACGTTGATCCGGTCGTAAATGGCGCATTCAAAATGCAATCCACCATATGCGTTACATCTTTGTGCTCACCCAACCGACCCATCGGAATCGTATTGAGTACGCGCTGCATACCCTCATCCGTATCAAGTGCATAGCGTTCCCGAACTTCTTCGGTATCGACCGCGTTTGGTGTCAGGCAATTGACCCGAATCCGCGGCGCGAGTTCACGCGCCATACATTTTGTAAGCGCATGAACACCACCTTTCGCACTACAGAAATTGGCACCATTCAAGCGTCCCTGAATTCCGCATGAGGCGCCGAGATTTATGATGTTTGCCGGACGGCCATTAGTATGACGTACGAACTCCTGTGAGCAGATGAATGTCCCCTTTAAGTGAGTATCTACAACAGCATCCCAATGTTCATCAGTCAACTCCATAAATGGCGCATCCAGATTTAGACCCGCACAATTGATCAGCACGCTTGCCCCACCAAACTCAGATTGCGCAATCTCAAACATTGTCCTGACTGCATTGCGGTCTCTCACATCGGCTTCGACAGGTAAAACCCGTCCTGAACTGCCAGCTGCGAGCACCTCAGCACAAACCCGATCAGCAGCTTTTCGATTGCGATAGTTCATCACAATATCGTGGCCTTTGGCGGCGAATGATTTGGTGATTGCGGCACCAAGTCCCCGGGTGGCTCCCGTTACAACCATTACCTTTACTTCATTCATATTGAGATCACCCCCATTGATGTTAACCGTCTGTAACATAGCCAAGCAGACGAGGAAAAAATAGTGTAATTTCTGGCACGTAACTGATGGTCAATAACGTGGCAATCAATACACCGAGAAACGGCAGGAGTGGTTTGATTACCGCTTCAATCGGCAATTTGCTCAATCCGCATGCTACGAATAAACACACTCCCACCGGTGGTGTGAAAAGTGAAATGGTCACATTCGCGGCAACGAATATGCCAATATGAATTGGCTCCATACCGAGCTCAATTCCAGCAGGAACAAGAATTGGCATCAAAATGATCAGTGCCGGTAACGCATCCATGATCATTCCGAGCAGAAAAAACAGGATATTCACAAAAATCACAAACACAATCCAATTGTGTGCATACTGCACGATGAGCGCTGCAAGTTCATGCGGAATACGTTCAAAAGCCAATACAAACGAAAAAGCCGACGCCATTCCAAGAATCAGCATAACCATTCCCGTCAGACGGGCAGCTGCAAGGAAAACTTCAGGCAAATCCTTGATCGTCAATTCCCTATATGCGAATAACGACACCAAAAGGCCATAGACAACGGCAATCGCAGAAGCTTCCGTCGGGGTAAATATCCCACCCAGTATTCCACCCAGAATAATGACCGGCATCAATACTGCAAGCGTGCCATCGGCAATGATTTTGAACTTTTCCCGCCAGGTGGTCGAATCAGCGACTGGCAAATCCAGCCGACGGCCATAAAAATAACAAAGCGCCATTAGAGCAATCGCATTAAATACACCCGGCAGTAATCCAGCCGCAAACAATCCTCCAATTGATATACCGGCGACGACACCGATGATGATGAGATCGATTGAAGGCGGTATGATCGATGCGGTGGCACCAGAGGCTGCCAAAAGCGCTGTCGCGAATGGTTTGGGGTACTTTCTTCTGAGCATTTCAGGCATGGTAGTGGAACCGATTGCTGCAGTATCGGCACTCGCAGAACCGCAAACACCTGAGAAAAACATGGTTGACAAAATAACAACAAAGCCTAAACCGCCTTTGATCCGACCGACAAAAATCAATGCAAGGTTAACGATTCGCCGCGCAATGCCGCCGCGACCCATGATTGTCCCCGCAAGAATAAACAGCGGAATCGCGAGCAGTGTAAAGGCATCCATACCACTCAGAATCTTCTGTGGCAAAAGAACCAAACCCGTTGGCGCAATCAGTAACAGCCCCGCCAAAGCAGCTAAACCCAGCGCTACAGCGATAGGTACTGAGCTAAGTAGCGCAAGAAATAAAACGATGACAACGACAGTAGCCATCAGGCATCTGAACCGGTAGAGGCGCTTAAATCGGGATCTTTAATTTCCTGGACGATTGCTTTGACACTTTCCCAGACAATCAAAGCACTGCCTGCGATGATGGATGAGTAGGGAATTTCCATCGGGATCTGCAAAGCAGGTGCGATATGCCCCGAAACTCCGCTGACGTATACCACGCCCTGGTAAAGAATCAGCAGAAAAAACGCGGTGGTCGTCAGATGTACAGCAATAGAAACTCGGCGCCTGGTATAGTCAGGAAATTGCTTGACGATTATGCGTAAGGCGAAATGAGATTTTGTTCGAAACGCATAGGCGGCACTGAGCATTGCCAGCCACATCAGTAAGAATCGCGCCAACTCTTCTGACCATGAAAGTGGTGCGTGCAGAAAATACCTGGCTATCACCTGACTGAACACAACCGCGGTCAGTGCAGCCAGCAGGCAACAAATTACAATCTCAAGAAGATGACGAAAAACCTGTTTCATGGGACTGAAGGCCTGTGTGTTTCAGTCACCGGTCTGCTTTGCTGACGACGGAAAGGCAGCGGGAGCAACCTTAAGGGTTCACTCCCGCTAATGTTTGTAGTGAAACAATTCGAAACGTTTTAGTTTGCCTATTGTTCGGCGACCATTTGGATCATTTCCATTCCACCAACACGCTCAGCATTTTTTTCGTAAACCGATTGAACTGCACTTTGAAATGAAGCGAGATCAACTTCGTTAAACTCAATGCCTTTTTCTTTCAGAGCCATCAGGGCATCTCCAGCCATCTTGTCCATCGCTGCACGCTGCGCTTGAGTCGCTGCTGCTGCTGCGTCGCGCACTTGTGCCTGCAAATCTTCTGGCAGCTCTGACAACGCCTTGTCACTGCAGACCAAAGCCGCTGCCAGGTACATGTGACCGGTAAGCGATACATATTTGGTGACTTCAAAGAAGTTCTCGACCAGAAGGTCCACATGGTCTGTTTCTGCACCATCGATTACGCCCTGCTGCAAACTTGTATAGACTTCTCCAAAAGACATCGGAGTTGCCTGAGCACCCAAAGCATTGAAAGTATCGATCAAAACCGGGCTGCCCATAACTCGGATTTTCAAGCCTTTCAAATCGTCCGGTGTCATGACAGGACGTGTGTCGTTCCATGCATTCCTGATGCCGGAAAACCACCAGCCAAGTACCTGGGATTCAAGTGCCATTTCGACTTTAGCAGCGACAGAGTCTCCAATAGGTCCGTCCACAACCCGGTAAAAGTGATCAATGTCGCTAAAGACAAACGGCAAATTAAACAGATCAGCCTCTGGCACAAATGGCGCCAGCCCGCCGCCGGCACTCTCTACTGCACATTGCAAAGTGCCCTGCTTGAGCATTTGACTGGTTTCCTCCTCGCTCCCAAGCTGTTCGCCTGGGAAAATCTGTACTTCAATCGCACCGTTTGAGCTTGCCTCGAGCTGCGTTTTGAATGCAACAGCACCGTCCTGAAACGGATGTTGTTCAGGTCCATTGTGAGCAAGTTTGACTGTGTAATCAGCTGCACTGGCACTGCCGGCAAAAACCACCAGTATTGCTGCCAATGCTCCAGAAATAAATGATTTGATTTTCATAGCAATATCTCCAATTGATTTATTGTTGTGAATCCAATTGACGGACAAAAATCGTCATTGGGTTTAAGTGAACTGGCGTCATTTCAATGCGCGAGCGGTCGGTCAGTCGCACCGCCCCAGATGTCTCCAACCGTAAAGCCTTCAGGAAACGGATCATCGGTGTCAACAACGTACTGCGCGAATCCGGTAATCCAGGCTTGCCCCTTAATTGTTGGTACTACTGCAGTTTGCTCACCCAATCGGGTTTCTCGTACCAGTCGTCCGGTGAATATCGTACCCAAAATGCCTTCATGGTGAAAGTCTTCGTTCAAGCCTAACTCACCTTTTGCGTAAAGGGCCGCCATGCGGGCGCAAGTACCCGTGCCGCAAGGGGAGCGGTCCAGAACGCCCGTCCAGGTTGTAGGTCGATTCCAATCGAGCTGGCCGGAAGAAACGACAACAGCATTTTTTGCCGACGCACCTTCAGCCGTTGGTGAGCCTGTCATCACACAGATTGTGACCCCTGATACCTTGGGATTCTCAGGGTGTACACAGGGCAATTGTTCACGTGCAGCAGCTTTGATCATCTCCCCGGCGCGTGTGATCTCTCCTGCCCGGTCGGGCAGCAATTCAATCCCCAATCGTTCAGCATCTGCAATGACATAGAACATGCCGCCCCAGGCGACATCAACTCAAACTTTCCCAAGCTCCGGAACATCGATAACCTGATCGAGATGGACAGCGAATGCCGGTACGTTTTCAAAGGTTACGCTTTTCACTTTACTGTCTCTCACCTCGGCGGTTACAGTTACCAGTCCTGCTGGCGCCTCAAGCGTCAAGACGGTTTCCGGCTCTGTTACCTTGACCATTCCTGTTTCGATCAGTGCAGTCGCGACACAGATAATATTGCTGCCGGACATCAGTGGGTATTCGACCTGTTCCAGAATAACAAATCCCGCATCCGCTTCAGGATTGCGCGATGGCAGCACAATATTGCAGTTGGCGGCGGGATACCCGCGCGGTTCTCGCAGCATGCGTTTGCGAAGATCATCGCCGCGTTGTTCCAGATAACACATCTTTTCGTACATCGTCTCGCCGGGAACGTCTGTAACGCCACCCACGATAACTCTGCCAGGCTCTCCACAAGCATGAAGGTCGATGGCATGGACTAACTTCGATACTTTCAAAACGGTGTGCCTCAGTGAATCTGCATTTTCATCCAATCTGCTGTATTGTGGAAATCCGCGACGACACTGCCTGCAGGAACAAGCGCATCACAGGCCGCGCGAGTCTCATCGTCCAAACTCATATCTTTAACAGGAATAAGGCTGTTAAGCTGCTCAACCGTTCTTGGCCCTATCAATGGTGCGGTAATGCCTGGCTGATCCTTTACCCAGAGAATCGCCAACTGGGCAGGTGTCAATCCGAGCTGTTGAGCGATTTCAGAAAACTTGATGCCCACCTTGATCCCGTTTTCGGTGACACGGTCAGCGTAAAATCCGCCTCTTAGCGCAGCCCTGGAATTCTCGGGATATGTTGCGCTGGATGCGTAGCGACCGGCCAAAACCCCCATAGCCATCGGTGCCCAGGCAATCAAACCTAAACCATGTTTTTGACAGAGCGGCACGAGTTCGTTTTCTATTCTGCGATCCAGCAAATTGTACGGCGGCTGTTCGCAGACAAATCGTGCATACCCTTTCAGTTCACTGACCATGATTGCTTCCATCACGCTCCAGGACGGGTGAGTAGAACACCCGATATAGCGAACCTTGCCCTGCCGCACAAGGTCGGATAATGCACCCAATTGTTCGTCCCATGGTATATCCGGCGACGGACGGTGCAGCTGATACAGATCAATGTAGTCGGTTTGCAGTCTGCGCAGCGAGTTTTCGCAGGCGCGAATGATATGCAAGCGCGAATGGCCATAATCGTTTGGCTGATAGAGTGACGGATCATCGAGTGAATAACCGGGTCTGCGACGGCCGTGATCGACCTTCGTTGCAATCAGTGTCTGATGTCGAAGGCCATTTGCTTTCAGCGCCCTGCCGATAATCTTCTCCCCTTCTCCGTCCGCATAGATATCACCTGTATCCACTAAATTAATTCCTGCTTCCAAGGCCAAATCCAGAATGCGGGCGGCTTCGTTTTCTGGAGTTGGATCTGCGAAATTATCAGTGCCAAGACACAAAGTGGAAACTTGGACTCCGGTACGCCCTAGTGTTCTGTATTCCATAATCTAAAGTGTTCTCAGAATAAATCGTTGCATCAGCATTGGCGAGCAAAACTAAGTTTACACAACTTATGTATTGGGAACAAAAATTTGTGAAACCATCATTCGCGGTGAATTAGCGGTCATCAAGACAACTGAGTCGCGGGATTTGATCGATATCTTTCTCATAAAACAAGCTGGCCTGGACAGTTTCACTTGCGACAACACCGCATGCCGATTGTCGTATGGCAAGTCTGTTAACTTGCTGATTGCCCACCAAAATAGCGAATCATCGTGGTCCGGGAACGATTGTAGTGATATTTCATTTGTTCAGGGACATAGTGATACTCGGTGCCCACGGGACAACTGATTCTCGACAGGCACTGGTACGCACACGGTGAGTGATCCTCAATTCTGTACCTGGCGCAGGTTTCAAGCCCAAACGACCCGTTTTCGCCGACAGCCCCAGAGGGGCAGACAGTTATACAGGGTTTGTCAGTACAACTCTCGCAGGGATGATCGGCGAGCAGCGGCGACGATGCCGGCAGCTGCGTTTTGACCATAAAGAGGGCACGGTAAGCATACCAGGTGCCGAACTTCGGGTGAATGGTAATCCCCATCGGCGTGGTATAACTCCAGCCGGTTTTTGCGCCAATCTCACGCAGTGAAATCGGGTAGTCAGACGGATACAGAATTTCAGCCTCAGTATTCAGAAACCGCTGCGCATACTGCTCGGCCAAGTAAACGCTGTAGCGGTCAACCGGATCCGCTCCGGACATACCGGCCTGTTTCATCGAATGCCACAAAGTGGTACCCGCATTGGCGATCAGAACCGTAGTCGGGTACTCATCGAGATCAATGGTGGGAACCGCTGATCCAATCTGCTCAGCCAACGCTGGTGTATCAAAGGCATGAAACAGATCAATTCCGTGAGATTCAAGGTATTCGATACCCTGCGACTGATTCATTTCGTGCAATCGATAGTTCCCGTAAGTCAACTGCGCTCAACCCAAATGTTTTCGGCAATACGTGAATGCCGTCGAACGCGAATATAAGACGTAAATGTCTGCGTCGGTGATTATAACCATTCAAATCAACCGATCATTTATGCACGGCAAAGTAAATTCTTTAAACGCAAAATGTTCCGAGTAGTTTAACTTGGGAGCAGTGAAATCAGCCAATGATTAACGATGCATGTATGGTCCACAGCGTGGGGCAGAACGAACCGCGATACAGTTGCAATGAACGCAATTCAGGTAACTTTTGTCGCAAACAAGTAATATGACGCGGCTAGTGCGCATTCCCTTACAATGAATACGAGATGCGTATGCTTGTCCAGTTGAAGCACTCGAAAACTATTGATAATTCACACCAGCAGGCGAAAAAACCATGAGCAATGAGTTGACTGAATTTCGCGAAAAGTTGGGTGTTAAACCGCAACCGAACAGTAAAGACAAGCACGGTTTCACACATCTGCATTGGGCCGTCATGGACACCAATGTCGCAGCTGTCGCAGAGCTCCTTGCAAACGGTGCCGCCGCGCAGGCAACAGCCTGGAATATATTTGGCGCGTTCGACAAGCCAACACGAACGTTCCGGGAACGAATGCAGCGTTTCGAGATCAGTTTCGACGATGCCAATTTTTGGACTGTGCGGGAACTAACGCCGCTGCACATTGCCGCCAGTCTCAATTCAGTTGACATCATGAAGGTGCTGTTTGAGCACGGTGCGCGCTTCGACACAGCTGCTTATCCGGATCTGAACCCGGTCCACTTGGCACTTTGCGCAGGCAATGAGAGTGCGCTGCATGCACTGCTTCGAAATGGCTTTGATGTAAACGCCAAGAACCGGGAGTCGCGTACCATGCTTCATTGGCTTGCAATGTCTGACGCGGATGCCCGGGTGTTCATCTTCCTCGGCGGACAGTACTCCACTTTTAGCATAAAACTTGAAGATCCAGTCGATGCTGCACGCTTACTGTTAACCCGAGATGCGAGTGTTTCAGCGCGCGATGGAAACGGTTACACACCGTTGCACCTCGCAGCTGCAACCAATATGCACCGGGTTGCTAAAGTGCTGGTCGACTTTGGTGCTGATGTCGGCGCAGCAAGTTTCACCGGTGCCACTCCCCTGCATCTTAGCGCGTGGTTCAACTCACGGGAAACAGCAAACCTCCTGTTGCAACATGGCGCCCAGGTCAACTGTGCGGATGCTGCCGGAAACACACCACTGCATATCGCCGCAGCCGACGATGCACTGGAAACGACTGGCGTACATCTGCCGCACGGATCGTGCTGTGCGAGAGACGGAAAAAACCTGGTCCTCGCTCTCCTGGTCGAACATGGAGCCAGTATTAGCGCCCAGAACCGTGAAGGTCACTCTCCACTCAGTATCGCAGAGAAAAAAAGAGCATCCACAGATACGTTTGATTTCCTGTGCCAATCCAGTGAAACCTAAAACATGACTCGCAAATCCCGAAACACGGTTGCGCATTGTCAAGTCCTGTAAACGTATGCGCCTGTCAGGTTCACTTGTCAGTCAAACCGCGTGAAGAATCTGTTACACAACACTGCGGCTGGACTTTGGTAAATTGACAGTACAAGTCATAGGACATCGTGGTGCACGAGGGCTTTTGCCCGAACTTAGTTTGGCAGGCATTTGCAGGGCTCTGGAACTCAACGCGGATGGCATAGAGCTGGACGTTGGTGTGACACGAGACAGCGCTGTCGTCGTTTATCATGATCGAGCACTCAACCCCGATATAACCCGGGATCCTGCAGGACGCTGGCTTGCCGGAACCACACCCGCGATCTGTAGCCTGACACTGGCCGAGCTTCGTCAATATGACATTGGCCGAATCAGGCCCGGGTCAGATTATGAACGCGAATTTCCACATCAGGCGCCTCGCGATGGCAGTGCCATCCCGACCCTTCAACAGGTCGTATCGATTCACCAAAAGCTAAATCCTGAGGCGCTGCTGTGCATTGAAGCAAAGCATTCACCATTACATCCGCAAGCTACTTTGCCGCTGGACAGGTTTGTCGATGCAATCGTGCATGAATTACTGCGACTCGACATCGCAGCCACCTCTGTCGTTCACTCTTTTGACTGGAACGTCATTCACAAAATCAGGGAACAGATCCCAGCGATCAAAGTTTGGCATCTCACCAGTCAACTGCCCGTTTTCAACACCCTCGATGAATCGCTCAATGGTCTTTGGACCGATGGTAAGCTGTTGACAGATTTTTCTGGCTCGATCCCTGAAATGGTTGCTGCTGCAGGCGCTAAAGTATGGAGCTGCGACTACCAGAGCCTGAACCGGCAATCAGTAGCAAGCGCCCATCAACTGGGGCTGAAAGTATACGCCTGGACAGCAAATGAAATCGACGACTTCAAG
>JAJDZL010000203.1 GCA_022824665.1 Gammaproteobacteria bacterium
AATCTAACTCACCGTCGCGTTCGACCGATTAATGCGGTTTAATCGTAGCCATGTATTCCATCAGCAGATCAATCAATTTACTCGGCCAGAATATTCAGAATTCAACAGGTCCTGAATAATGGGGCAGCTTATCGACTTGCGGTTTGCAGCTTCCATCTTGGATACGCTGATATACATGCGCCGCAATATCTTCCATTCGGGCAAACCACAAATCACCCTTATTGTTCATCTAGTCAATGAGTTCAATGATTTTCTCCCATCTTGCAAGCCTTCCTGAAGCAAAGGGATGCCAAACAGTGACCCATAATCCCCCATGCTTGTCCATCGCATCGAATTCTTCCTTGAATACTTCTACACCGCGGGATGGGGATTGGAGGGACATCATATAGTCCAAATCGATCGAATGGACAAACTGCGGCCAATCATCCATTCCCCAATAAGAGGGCAATTCCACCAAACTACCGGCTGCTGTGGTCAGGAAAATTTGACTATGTCGTTCAAGACATAGTCAACATTTCCTGATAAAGAGGACCGGACCCGCACCCTAACGTCAGTGCAGTCGGTGTGTAAATATTTGCGCACCGTCTTTCGATCCAGATTCATTTGTCTAGAGATGCTGCTAATCGATAGACCTTGTTGTCGCAGTTCGTGAATCATTAAATAGCCTTCCAATAGTATCATGGTTATGCCCATTGTTGAGTTGTGCAAAACCCATACGATAGGGCAATTTTTTCGATTTCGCCTTTCTGCCTTTTAAGAGGCAGAAAGGCGGATCGTCATTTCCACAAAACCTTTACTTACATGACGAAAAAAATGCTTCGCAACTCCGAATTGGCCAGTGGGCGACACAGCGCCTTAGCGACCCACAGATGGTTTCTGACGGCTTGAAATGCTCTAATGCTGTTCACAAACCGGACACACCGATGAGGTGATCATTAGCGGTGGCGGACGCGCGGCGGTGGAAAAACCGGAGCTCTACTGGGTCAATACGGTGTTGGGTAATCTGATAACCGCGCTTCTCAGCACCTATCACTCGTTTATTCCGAAATATACGCAGCGCCATTTGGAGGAGTTAGAATGCCGCTTCAATCGTCGCTCGAGTCTATCGGACCTGATCCCGAGACTCGCTTACGCTGCGTTGAGGACGCTACCCATCCCAGAAATACTCTTGAAATATGGCTTATGTTAAGGGTAATTTGGTTGAATTTTCATCGTCTGATAATTTACCCATACCAGACATTCAATTTGACTTATAACGCCTCAATGCTCTCATATGAAAGAGAGGTTCAAATTCAATTCGGTATCGTTTTGACAGCTTTGCGTCACGAACAACTGATTCAACATTCCATTCCACGAGAGATTCGAATATGACAGCGGTATTGTTATTGGTCGCTTTACTTGCCGGATTAGTCTTTCGGCACCTCGGTTATCCGCCACTTGTCGGTTTCCTGCTGGCGGGATTTATTGCTCATGAGGCCGGTGTCGGTGAAATTGAAACGATTCGCCAACTGGCAGAAATTGGCATCACCCTCCTTTTATTCACAATCGGCCTGAAACTTAATCTTCGGGAATTGGCTCAGGTACAGGTGTGGGGAACTGCTTCAGCCCACATGACTATTGCGGTTGTGCTGACTGTACCGGTGATTGTCCTGGCAGGATTGTTTTATACACCGCTCGCGCTGGGCAGTTATTCAGCCGCCTGGGTTCTGGCTTTCGCCCTGTCATTTTCAAGCACGGTATTTGCAGTAAAGATATTTGAGCAAAGAGGTGGACGATCTTTGCTCTACGCAGACATCGCGATTGGTATTTTGATCGTTCAGGATATTTTTGCGGTCTGCTTTTTGGTTTTCACCAGCGATGAATTGCCCAGTTTGTGGGCATTGGGATTGCTTGTTCTGCCGTTGCTGAAGCCATTGTTCACGCGGATTCTCGACAGAGTCGGATACGGAGAGTTACTTGTTCTTTTCGGAGTGGCTGCTGCCTTCGGTGCCCATGAACTTTTTGAACTGGTTCACCTTAAAGGTGATCTTGGCGCCCTGCTGATCGGCGTATTCCTTGGCAATTCTAAGAAATCGAAAGAACTATACAACAGTTTGGTATCAGTGAAGGACTTGTTTCTTATTGGTTTTTTTCTGCAAATTGGGTTCTACGGGCTGCCTTCAGCAGAAATGCTGCTAGTTGCGCTGGCGCTTTCTTTATTGATTTTCATACGTCCGTTTTTGTACTTTATTCTTCTCACAGGGTTTGGCCTTCGGGCTCGAACTGCGTTTCTGTGCGGGTTTTCACTGTTCAACTATTCTGAGTTCGGGTTAATCGTCGGAGCAATCGCTGTTTCTTCAGGGATGCTTTCTTCGGAGTGGCTAACCACTTTGGCTCTGGCGATGGCAGTTTCACTTTTTATTGCGACTGTGTTCAATACACGGGTGTATGAGCTGTACAACAAAAACTCGGACTTTCTACAGAAATTCGAACGCCACCAACGCCTCGAGCGGGACAAGTTCTCCCCCCTTGGAGACGCTGATTGTGTCATTCTCGGTATGGGGCGAGTCGGCCTTGGCGCGTATAGGAGATTAAAGAAACAGTTCGGCGATAGCGTTGTCGGTGTGGAACAGAATCTCGACCGTGTCAACAAATTGACTCAGAACGGTTACCGCTGTATTCACGCAGACGCCAGTGACTATGACTTTTGGCTTGATTCGAAGCTGGCTGAAAGGCGATTACTGTTTGTCAATTTGTCAAGCCATCAGGAGAATTTGAACGTCGTCAGCCTGGCAAAACAATTCAACTACAAAGGGGCCCTCGCCGTGATTTCACGCTATCCTGACCACACGACGGAACTTGTGGATAAGGGATGTATTGCCTTCAATCTGTATGCAGAAGCGGGGCGCGGGTTCGCTGAGTGTGTGCTTAGAAGAATGAAAAAGAAGCAGGTCCCGTAAATTTCATTTTGGGAGGGGCGGCAATCAAATACTCATAGTGCAGCAGGCGCATCGGATTGCTGACAGAAAATCAATATTGGGCCCGCAAGGGGGCTTTTGAGTTCAAACCGGCTTCCTGAACTTGAAGTGCTGATCGCAACTTGGCTCACTTTTCCGGAAACCAGTTCGACCGCTTCCGAAACTCCGTCGAAATTCTTCAAACTGCCCAATTCGAACGCATCAATATTGCCGGACCATGAATCTGGTAACAACAAACAACAACTCAACTTGTCGTGCGGCAGGGCAATCCGGATCGCACCTTTTTCTTCGGTGATTGTGCCAGACAGCTTGCCCGATGAATCAGCAACTGATGTCAGGATAGCACACAGATTTTGTACAACGAACATCGCTTGTCGAGGATTACAGAAGCGGTCGATAACGCCGTTTCGAACACTGTGCCCGCGGTCAAGATCCATGAACGTGTCTACGAATAGATCTAGATTGTCGTGCGCTGCGGTTGTAAATATTCCCTGCGCGATGCGGTTCGCATTGTCTTTGTCATCGATGCGACGAATGGCTGGATTCTGGTCCGCCATAAAAAGTGTTACAGAACCCGCAACCTTTAATCTGCGACAGGCTGCTGCCATGCGGACTATTGAAGAGGTGACATGATCGGTTCGTGCAAGGCGGAACACCAGACCATCAAATAGCGTTCTAAAGTCGAAATCGTCCAGATTATTTACGACTTGTTCTTCATCAGCAGGCGAAAAGCCATGGCTGATTTGATGAAAGTAGGGCTCTCCATCTCTGACTACATCAGATTTCATGCGAAGCTTAGACAGAAACAAAGGAAAGTTGACTTCCGTCTTCAGGGTTTGCAGGGTGGCAGCCGCCTGATTGATTTTGCCAATTGGCAGTGTTACATCCCAGCGCTTTATGAGGTCTTGGTTTGTTATCAGAATTGAACAAATCTCTGCGGACGGAATTCCCTGACTGATCACCACAAATTCGTGCCCCGACTCCTTTAAGGCGCGCATACGGTCAACCGTCAAATCATTGAATAGATCTTCCACCGGAATGCGTAGGCGTCCAACGCCCATCTGCCAAAGCGCGAACAGGGGGTAATCGTTTCGTACGGTCTTGCGACGAAACTCATCCAGCGCGCCAGAAGGCGCAATTTCGATTAGCTCATTCCAGGGGTGGCGCATATCGAAGCCTACCGGACCGTGCGTCACCTCGCGCGGGTGGAGCGGAATGATGCTGTTCATATGCTGGGGTGTTTTCACGATTTGATTTCGTTCAAGCACTTGACCCCTTGTGTTTCGAAAATGGCAGACATGGCCGTTTTCGTATATGAGAATCAAAAAATATCCCACCTTGGCTGTGTCATTTCGGCCATCGTGCATTTGTTCGTCTGGTGAAGCACGGAACATTTCACTGTAGTCCTGGCGGGTAAACGAAGTGGACGGTAACAGATAACAGTCCATCGATCCGTATCGGTTGTACCAGAAATGATGAACATGGCCGGTAAACATGGCTTCAACGCGGTGTTTACGCGTCAGCTTCAGAAGCCAGGAGCGCCCAGGTTCTGCCAGGTTGTCGTAATTTTCCGGTTCATCCGGTGCGCACAGATAGGGCGGATAATGCAAAAACAGCATAATGCGTTTTTCAGCAGTGTCGCTCAGGGTCTGTTCAAGCCACGCTTGTTGTTCTTTTTCAAGTGCCAAGCCGGAATTAATAATCTGTGCATTGATTAGCACGAATTTCACACCATGAAGGCTGAATGACTGGTACTGCGGGCCGAAGTGACGCTCCCACATCGACAGGAATTTCTCACATACAACCCCCGCTGGAGCCCAGTCAACAGGTTTGTCGCCGACATCGTGGTTACCTGGCAGCAGGTAAAGCGGTAAATCGAGTTCTTGGACGAGATCTTGAAAATCGGCCACCGCTTCTGCATAAGCGGGCATGGAAGGAATCGGGTGGGTCAGGTCCCCTAAATGCAGGACAAATTTCGGTGCTAGCGGCCCCATTTCATGCTGAAGTCGCTTGATATCATCAATGCAGAATCGCGTTCTTCCGTTCGCATACTGATTGACAGCGAAGGGGGACGAAGACGGCAGATGTTCGCGATCGACGTGTGTGTCGGCAATCAGCGCAAAGCTGAATTTACAAGGTCCGAGTGCCCGATTGACGGCTCTGTCAGCCCAGGAATTAGACCTCAACACGTTAAATTACGCTAGCGACCCAAAAGCACAAGAGATATGCTCGGCACAAAGGCGATCAGTATTGCGACGCACAACATCGCGAATACGTACGGAAATACGTACTTGGCAACATTTAGAATAGACTCTCCAGTTACACCTGATATGACGAACAGGTTCAAACCAATCGGTGGTGTAATGAATCCTATTCCGAGCGAAGTCACCATCAAAATACAAAAATGAACGTGGTCCATGCCAATTTGCTGAGATAGCGGGTAGAGCACCGGAGCAATAAGCACGATGTTTGGTACGGCCTCCATCACGCATCCTGCAATGATCAGAATGCCAATGATCAAAAGGAGAATGTAGTTGTAATTTTCCGTTACAGACAGCACCTGCTCGATGAAATACTGTGGTACAGACAATGCACCGAGTGCTTCCGCAAGCGGTAACGACAATGCAACAGTTGGTAGAATGACGCCATTGACTTTTGCTGAGCTGACCAGCATTTCCGGAAAATCACTCAACTTCAGTGTGCCTTGAATGAGACCGATCGTAATGATCAAAACCACCGCGACTGCTGCGGCTTCGGTGGGTGTGAATATGCCGGAGTAAATGCCGCCGAGAATGATAATTGGCACCAAGAGCGCGTAGCGGCCGTTCCACACCGTTTTCAGCCAGTGCTTGATCGAAAACTTCTGCGTTGAATTTTCATACCCTCGGAAACGATTAACCAGCACATTGGCGACCATGATCGATATCAGAACAATGACACCAGGTACGATAGCCGCAACGAACAGGGTAGATGCCGAGATGCCAAGAATCAGTCCAATCACAATATATGCAATAGACGGTGGAATCAGTATGCCTGTACACGAGCCGGAGGCAACCAGTGCTGCTGCATAAGAGCGCGGGTAGCCAGCGTTTGTCAGTCGATTGATTGTCATCCGGCCAAGTGCTGCGCAGCCAGCGGCATCGGAGCCCGAGATACAAGAGAAAAAACCACAGCCAAGCACTGTCGAAGAGCCGAAACCCGAGCGGAAACTGCCTGCAGTGGCTTCGGCAATGTCCAGCAGTTTGTTTGACAAGCCGGTTCGAACCAAAACATCTCCGGTAAGGATAAAGAGCGGTACCGCAATCAGCGCAAATGCGTCCATGCCCTCGAACAAACTCTCGCCGAGCAGGTGTAGTGGCAGTACTTCTGTAAAATGCAGCATCGCGATGACACCGATTCCCATGGCAACCCACATGGGGACGCCCAGTACGAGCAGGGCGACGATCAATAGCAGCGGTCCGCCAACGTCCCATCCGAATTCAAAGGCAACTGCCGGTTGTTGGTACAGGTTGTACATCGCGTGCTAGCCGAAGAGCTTTCGCCCGGAAAATGGTGCGCGGCCGGCCCGGATGTCCGAAATGTCGCGGCGAATTGACTGAACCAGTCGGATGAGAATTAGGGAAAAACCAAATGGAACAGCAAACGTAAACCAGGCCTGATTGATTCGCAAACCATGGGTGGCAGCGCCAAAGCGCAGCGATGTCTCGACCGACTCAAATGACCAGTAAAGTGCAGCACAGGCGAAGGCGAGCGTAACGATGTCTCCAAACAAGTACAAAATTGCGACACCCATTGGTGGCAGAAACTTGAATATGATGTCTATTCTGATATGAGCGCGGTCCTTAACCGCGGCAGCAGCGCCAATCCATACAAGGTATATGAACGCGTAGCGCGCGGTTTCCTCTCCCCAGATGGAGGAGTACTGGAACACAAACCGCCGGATGACTTCAACAAAAATGACGGTTACGACAAACGCGTAAAACACCAGCAAAAGCCAGCGTTCGCCATTTCTGTCAAACTCTTGGATCAGCGCTTTCATTGACTTGCTTGCAATTTGTCCGGTAGTCGGCAACCCGAACAGCTATTCCAGCATATATTGCTGGAATAGCTGTCTGGCGTATTTCCTTACACGTTGTGTACGAAGTAGTTGCCCTGGGTTTGGGACGCTTCGAGCATTTTTTCGAAGTTTTCCATTGAGCCCGCAAGTTTGACTTTCCATTCGTCCCACTCGGGCCGCTGGTGTCCGGCCAAATCGCGAAACGCAGCGATCTGATCCTCGCTAAGTTCATGAATCTGCACGCCTGCTTTACGCATCTCAGATGAGGCATAGGCAAACGCAGCCGGTACTTTAGCGAGATTCTGACGGAACGTAACGTCGCTCGCAAATTCAACACCCTCCTGAACATCGGCAGGTAAACTCTGGAACCACTCGAGATTACAGCTATACACCTGCAGACCGTGTACGGATTGTGCAAGACTGACATGGGACAGGATGTCACCAAATCCAAAAATGTACAACCCGGACAGCACAGGATCGAGTGCGTCAGCGACACCCTGCTTGATTGCCGATGGCGTTTCACCCCAGGCCACTGGTGTCGGATTGGCACCTAGCAAACGGTAAAACTGTTGCAGCATCTTTGAGCCGGGTACCCGAAACTTAACGCCTTCCAAGTCTTCCGGCTGCAGGATTGGATCCATGCCATGCCTGACTGAAAATGTGCGTGCTGAAGTCGAGGTGTACCAAAGTGCCTTAAACCCGGATGCATTAATCTTCGGGTCGACGACCGACTTCCATACATCTGAGGTTACCAGATTCACCACTTCCTGATTGCGCGCACACATGTAGGGCATGTTAATCAGGTCTGCCTCAGGCGCAAACGGGGCGAAATTGGACACCGAATGCTGTGCAACCTGAATGACGCCGCTTTGCACCTTCTTTGCCAAAGCACCGCCGGCGCCCAGTTTTTTGCCTGGTGCCAGGTTAACATAGACCTTGCCATTGGTCATGTTCTGAATATTCTCCTTGAAATCCAGCTGCATGATTGGATAGGCTCTGGAAACACCGATGATGTATGCGGTTGCAAAGGTCATGGTGTAGTCAGCCGCGTCCTTGCGTTCAGTTTCTTCTTTTGCCGTCTGTGCAGTTGCATCCTCAGATAAAAGCATTCCACCTGCGCCAGCCATCATGGCCGCAGTGAATCCGTACTTGGCACTGGTTTCAAAAAACCGGCGTCTTTCCTCGTTCACTGGTGCTTTCATACCACATTGAAATTTCATAATTCAACCTCCTTTAAGGTTTTGTTGTGTTTTGTTAGTTTCCGATTGCTCTTTGAGCAGCGTACTGATAACAAAGAAAATGACGGACACGAGGAGCAAAATAAACTCCGGCACGCCCTCTAAATGAACAATTGTGTCAATTCTGTAGGTGACCTCAATTTTCCCCACGATCAGATTGAGCACAAAAAGAACAATACAAACGGCTGCAATGACAAAGTAAAAGCGACTTTTCTTGAACATGGCGAGTTAGTGGTCGGTAAATCGGGGTGGCAGCGATGGCTCGACGTATGGGAATCTTGCCAGTGCCTTGGTGTCAGCCGCGCCGGCGTTTCTGACATATTTGTGGTTGTCATCGTTGTTGAGGGTATAGACGTACGTCGGATCGCCGCCGGTTACGCGGTGAATAAAAAGACGCTCTGCCTGGTTCTTGGCAATTTTGGCGCGCATATCGTCTGGGTCCCACGAGTCCATTGCAATTTTGCGAAGCTTATCCAGGCGCTTGCTGTAATCGGGATTTTTGATAAGATTAATCAGCTCGTGGGGGTCTTTATCCAGATCAAACAGCAATTCTTCTTCACCTTCCAGGTACATGTATTTGAGCGCGTCTTTGAGTACCATTCGACTTGGACCGG
>JAJDZL010000069.1 GCA_022824665.1 Gammaproteobacteria bacterium
CACATTGTTCGATTCGTATTTTTCAATTGGAAAATAACCAGTCTTAACAACAGGATGCTTGTGAGACAATACATTGGCTGAGAAGCTTGTGTGACATCTGTTGATAAATCGAAACTCCGTATGGATATTGACTACAATTGAAAGAACCTGCTCGCCGGCATGTATATGAAAAAATAATCTTGGCGCGCAGTTTGGGTCCGGATGGTTTATCCATTTAATAACTGAATTTCTGTGGAGGAGAAAATAATGGCTAAAGCGATACATTCGATGCTTCGGGTTCTCGACGAGGAACGTTCGATCGATTTTTACGACAAGGCATTTGGTCTTCAGGTTGCCGAAAGAATGGATTTTCCTGAATTCACCTTAGTGTATTTGCGTAATTCCGAAGCCGATTTCGAACTTGAACTAACGATCAATAAAGACCGAACCGAACCCTATGAACACGGAGATGGATACGGTCATCTCGCGGTAACCGTGCCCAACCTGGAATCGGAACACGCTCGATTTGAAGCAGAAGGGCTAAGTCCTCGTAACCTCGTTGAATTTGCTCCGGGAGGAGAAATCGTAGCACGTTTCTTTTTCGTGCAGGATCCCGACGGTTACCAGATCGAAGTGATCGAATCCGGTGGCCGCTATGTATAAATAAACAATATAGAAAATGAGGAGAGTTAACATGAATGAAAATCAGAATCTAATGCTTCTGACCCGGCGAGAGCTGCTAAAGCGCGCCAGTGTCGTAGGTGCATCCTTTGCTATGGGTTCAGGCTTCCTGGCTGCGACAGATGCAGCGTGGGCCTATGAAACCATGTCAGTTGATTCGTCTACCTTTGCGACCTTGCTGCAGATGGCGCGGGATATTTACCCTCACGACAAGGTGGGTGATGAATATTACGTGGTCGCTGTGAAGGGATATGACACGGCGGAAGCTGCACCCGGGATTGAAGAAGGTATCAATATGCTCAATGACGCTGCTCGCAAATTGGGGCATTCAAGCTATCTTGATGCTGGCTGGGAAAGTCAGCGAGTCGAGATCCTGCGTTCCATACAGGACACTGATTTTTTTCAACAGATTAGAGGTGGGCTTGTAACTGGGCTTTATAACCAGAAGGAAGTTTGGCCGATTTTCGGGTACGAGGGCGAGAGTTTCTCAAAAGGTGGTTACATCAACCACGGTTTCAATGATATTAATTGGCTATAAAGCCAAACAGGAGGAATAGAACAATGGGAGCACCATTTAATATGAACGATGACAGTGTTGTCGTAGTCATTGGAACAGGGGCCGGTGGCGGTGTACTCGCGAATGAGCTTTCGCAAAAAGGCGTGAGCGTCGTTGCACTTGAAGCTGGCGGGCGTTATTTGCCGCAGGATTATGTTAATGATGAGTGGGAGAGTTTTGTCCAATTGGCCTGGCTTGATGCACGATCAACTTCTGGTGACTGGAGAGTTGCCAAGGACTTCAGCGGGTTGCCCGCATGGATTGTTAAGGCTGTGGGTGGCACAACTGTGCACTGGGCTGGCGCTTCTTTACGCTTTCAGCCACATGAGTGGAAGGCCGCGACCACATACGGCGCAGTCGAAGGCGCGAATCTGCTTGACTGGCCAATTGATGCCGAGGAAATGGACCCCTGGTACACGAAGGCCGAAGATAAACTTGGCGTTACTCGTACCGGCGGGCGTGAAGGCTTGCCCGGAAACAATAACTACCTGGTATTCGAAAAAGGTGCGAAAGCACTCGGCTACACGGGGGTACATACCGGCCGTATGGCAATAAATTCAGCGACCTATGATGGTCGGACATCATGTCAGCAGGTTGGATTCTGTTTTCAGGGCTGTAAATTTGGGGCCAAGTGGTCGGCTGCCTACACTGACATACCGCGCGGTGAAGCGACTGGAAATCTCGAAGTACGCGAACGTTGCCACGTGGCGCGTGTCGTGCACAACGATCAAGGCAAGGTAACCGGTGTGGAGTATTTCGATCAGGACGGTCAGTTGCAGATGCAAAAAGCTCGTATCGTGTGCGTGGCAGGAAACTCCTATGAAAGTCCGAGATTGTTGATGAACTCGGCTTCCTCCATGTTTCCGGATGGGCTGGCGAACAGTTCTGGCCAGGTAGGGCGCAACTACATGCGACACATGACCGGTTCAGTCTACGCTGTCTTTGAACAGCCGGTGAGAATGTGGAGAGGTACCACTATGGCGGGGATTATTACCGATGAATCGGTTAACGATCCCTCGCGCGGCTTTGTTGGTGGCTACGAGATGGAGACACTTGGCCTCGGACTGCCGTTTATGGCAGCTTTCCTCGATCCCGGTGCTTGGGGTCGAGAATTCACCACTGCACTTGATAGCTATGAAAACATGGCCGGCATGTGGTTGGTTGGTGAGGACATGCCTCAGGAGAGCAACGGTGTCACGCTTAACCATGATGTGAAAGATCAGTATGGCTTACCGACACCAAATGTTCACTTTTCCGATCACCCCAACGATATCGCGATGCGTAATCATGCCTACAAACAAGGAATGGCCGTGTACGATGCGGTGGGGGCAACCAGGTCATTCCCAACACCACCCTATCCATCTACGCACAATCTCGGAACCAACCGTATGGCTGACAATCCGCGTGATGGTGTGGTGAACCGTTGGGGGCAAACCCATGATATTGAGAATCTGTTCATATCGGACGGATCGCAATTTACGACGGGTGCGGCTGAAAACCCAACACTGACCATCGTCGCATTAGCAATTCGGCAGGCAGATCACATCGCCACGGAGATGGGTGCGGGAAACATTTGATTCATTCAAAGCGTTTCATTAGAAGGTCTATGCTGACTGAATATTCAGATATGCCAATCTGAGTACCGACGTACTTGGTGTAGATAGACCGCAATTTAATTTACCAGAGCAGGCTGTAATAGCTTGCTCTGGTAATTTTGTTCCAATAGCCTGGACGTGTCGATGCGGCGGGTCCGGCGCGCTCGCAGTTGGGTCCTCCGCTGGAGTCGAGTTGAATATTCACGCATTGGCTGCCGTATACACTCAAATCGGAAACAAATTCGCCCGTTTCCGGGAAATTTGACACTGCTAAGAGAGACTTCGGCCGGATAGCTCATCAGTAAAACGCGGGCGAAAATGTCTCGGTCTTCTTTGTTCTGCCTGTCCATAAAAGTAAAATGTATAAATCGAAGACCCCCTGCCTGTAACTATGCTCTGCCAGTGGTTACACTTTTGCGGTACAGTACATCTCGAACTCGTATTGCTGGTGCCGGGTAAATTGCTCAGACAAGATTCGGACAATCGAAATCAACCTTGAATAATCGCAATAATTCAAAAGGCAAGTCAGTTGCTCTTTTTGCTACTTGTCTGGTTGACTTGATCAGGCCCGAGGTCGGATATGCAGCCGTAGACCTGATCGAACAGTCAGGTTTTGAGGTTGATGTCCCACATTCCCAGACCTGCTGCGGGCAACCGCTCTACAACAGCGGTGATCTTGCCGGCACCCGGAAAATTGCCCAAAAGTTCATCGACACCTTTTCCGGGTACGACTATGTTGTTGCGCCTTCCGGGTCGTGTGCGGCAATGGTCAGGATTCACTTTCCGGAACTGTTCGATGAGGTCTCAGGCCAAACACGTGAAAATGCCCGGGAGCTTGCCTCAAGAACCTATGAGCTGACGGAATTCCTGGTGAAAGTTGCCGGTATCAGGCTTTCCAGCGAATTTCACCAAACGTGTACATACCACGATTCGTGCTCAGGGTT
>JAJDZL010000089.1 GCA_022824665.1 Gammaproteobacteria bacterium
GGTCATGGCGATCGGAAGAACCTTCCAGGAATCACTGCAAAAAGCGATCAGGAGCCTCGAAATAGAGCGCTTTGGTTTTGAATCGAATCTGGATAGCACCAACACCGCGGGGCGCGACATCGAGGAGTATCTTGGAGCCAAACTCAAGATTCCGGGCGCGAATCGCTTATGGCACATCGGGGATGCATTCCGCAATGGCTTGAGCATTGATGAAATATATGCTCTCACAGGAATCGATCCGTGGTTTCTGGCTGAAATTGAAGATCTGATTACGACCGAAGCTGAAATCACGAATTGCGGGGTCGAGGACGACTATTCGAAACTTCGCAGCTGGAAAGAAAAGGGATTCTCAGATCATCGCATTGCTGAACTTGCCGATACTGACGAAGCCCGTATACGCACACTTCGCTGGGATCGAGACATCCACCCGGTATACAAACGAGTTGATTCATGTGCAGGTGAGTTTGATACACCAACAGCGTACATGTATTCGACTTATGAAGACGAATGCGAATCCCAGCCAACAGCCGATCGAAAGATTGTTGTATTGGGCGGCGGACCAAACCGTATTGGCCAGGGCATAGAGTTTGATTACTGCTGTGTGCACGCGGCGATGGCGCTGCGTGAAGATGGATTTCAGGCCATTATGGTTAATTGCAACCCTGAGACAGTTTCGACAGACTACGATATTTCTGACCGGCTCTACTTTGAACCGCTGACGATGGAGGATGTGCTTGAGATCTGCCGAATTGAGCAGCCGGATGGTGTCGTTGTCCAATATGGCGGGCAAACGCCTCTGAAACTGGCACGGGAGCTGACGCAGGCGGGAATTCCGATCGTCGGAACCTCTGCTGAGTCCATCCATCAGGCTGAAGACCGAAAGTACTTTCAGGCGCTGTTAAATGATCTGAATCTGCAGCAGCCGCCGAATGCAACTGCGGTCAGTGTAGAGGACGCCTTGTCTGCTGCTCACAAAATCGGCTACCCACTGGTTGTCAGACCGTCTTATGTGCTGGGAGGCCGTGCGATGGAAATCGTACGAGACCAAAATCAGCTCTGTCAGTACATGGAGGCAGCAATTGATGTTTCACACAACTCACCCGTACTGCTGGATCAGTTTCTAAGTGATGCGATCGAAGTCGATGTCGATGCGATTTGTGATGGTAAGGATGTATTGATCGGCGGAATTATGCAGCACATCGAACTTGCCGGCGTTCATTCAGGCGATTCTTCATGCTCCTTGCCGCCATACAATTTACCGGGACATATTCAGGATGAAATTCGTGCTCAGACTCGCAAGCTCGCGCATGCTCTCAATGTGATTGGACTGGTTAATGTACAGTTTGCTGTCAAAGCTCAAGACATCTATATTCTGGAAGTTAACCCCAGAGCATCCAGAACTGTTCCTTTCGTCTCCAAAGCGACCTCCATTCCTCTCGCAAAAGTTGCTGCCAGATGCATGCTGGGGCAGCCGCTGGCTGAACAAGGCGTCCTGCAGGAAGTCATCCCAACTTTTTTCAGCGTAAAAGAAGCGGTGTTCCCGTTTGAGAAGTTTCCAGGTGCGGAACCGCTGCTGGGACCTGAAATGAAGAGTACTGGCGAAGTGATGGGCATTGGCGAGACTTTTGGTGAAGCCTATTGGAAAGCATTTCACGCAACCGGATTTAGCATATCTAGAGCTGGCAATGCGCTGCTCAGCGTATCTGGCGATGATCAGGATGGCATTGTTGAAGTAGGTAGAGCGTTAAGTGAGAAAGGCTATACGCTGTATGGCACGCAGGGGACTGCTGAGTTATTGCAAAGCCATGGTGTAGAAATCCGACGCGTCAACAAAGTTAGAGAAGGGCGCCCGCATGTCGTTGACATGTTGAAAAATGACGAAATCGATCTGATTGTCAACGTGCCTCGCAAGAGAACCAGTCTGGCTGATTCAGAGACCATACTAAAAGAAGCCCTGAAACGCAGAGTTGCTTATTTCACAACGATCTCTGCGGCAAAGGCAATCTGTGGCGCATTCAGTGCCTCAGCTAAACTGACAACACCGTACAAACTGCAAAGCCTGCACAAAGAAAAAGCCGCTGCGCAAAGTAATTAGCACAGCGGCAGTTTTTTTTTATTTTGCCTGAACTTGAGTCAGGCGCTTTTTTTCTGGAGCCTACTCTCGGCCGCCGAAGATTGACAGCAGGTGAATAAGACTCAGGAAAAGATTGTATATGGCAATGAACAGGGTAACTGTTGCCATGATGTAATTTGTTTCACCACCGTGAATAATTTCACTGGTCTGGTACAGTATCAATCCGGACATCAGAATCACAAAACATCCTGAAATAGCGACAGACAATAGTGGCATTTGAAAAATTATCGCTGCGATCGACATAATGAAGCATGCGAGAATTCCTGCAAACAGCATGCCGCCCAGGAATGCAAAATTCTTTCTGGTAATCAGTGCGTAGGAAGATAAGCCGAAGAATATCAATCCCGTCCCGCCGAAGGCGGTCATCACAATCTGGTCACCATTTGGAATGACCGTCAGATAGGTGCTGATGATCGGACCCAGAGTCAGTCCCATAAAGCCGGTAAGTGCGAATACACACACTAAACCCAGCCCGGAATTTCTAAATGCCTGAGTCATAAACAGCAGACCAAAATAGCCGACCAGCGTCAGGATCAGGCCTGGATGCGGTAATTGAAAAACGACTGAAATCGCAGCTACAAATGCGCAAAACAGCAGTGTGAGTGCCAGTAATATGTACGTATTGCGCAGAACTCTATTGACTTGGATACTGCTAGTAGTACGGGTTAAAGTTTGAGCGTTTAATCTCATCAAAAGAAAACCTCGTTTCGTTGAATACTTATTGGTCTAATTTTACGCTGATTGCAATGAAAGTTCAAACTGCATTGACGTAGCGTGTTGCTATATTAGATATATGCGACCGCCAACGGGAAATTCAAGACCGACTGATTTTCCACTTGACAGCACGATTGTGTCACTGCTTGAGTTGCTTTTTCTTCTAGTTTAGATGTCGTTTAAACACTACTCACTTCGAAACAAGTGATTGCATTAATTCAAGGATCGAAGTCATTGTTTGCAAGACGATTGTTTGGGAAATAATATAGAAGGGTGCCGAAACCCACGGCCTGCGTTAAAATTCGGCCGCTTGAATCATAGAGAGAATGGGTGCCGTACCCAGGCTCCCATTCACATATGCTCCGGCGGTCGTAGTGAAATTGGCAGACACGGGCATTGCCCTACCACCAAAACTGGTTTAATCGGTTTAGTGTCTAGCGTGTGGGGTCAAAATCCCGTCGATCGCGCCTAAAATCACCTACATAACGGCACAGATGTATTGGGATGCTCGGTTCTGGTCATTCCAATTGTAAACAAGCATTAGGCCAGCCGCGTGTCTGACCCCCTTTTCTTATTTGATTAACCCCAGTCTCTTCAAATCTTCTTCATTCCAGCGGCTATGGCGGATGATCATTTTTAGAAGTTTTGGCCCGTAAGTCTTTCTTGGATGGTGGTGGATTGTTAATGCTTCATTAGTGTCAGGATTTACAAAACTTTGAATGGCCCCTCTTCTGAACTGCCTTTTCCATCCGTCTTTTTCAAGTGCATTGATCAATTCTTTGGAAGTAGTGTTCTTTAACTGATCCCAAATTTCTTTTTTCACAATTCGATCTCAAGCAAATGCAAATCTGATCTCTCCTGTTTCTTGGTACTCTATTCTTTCTTTAACAGGCGATACCTGCTGACCAAGCTTGGATTTCGCAAATGTTTCTTGTGGTATTGGGATGTTGTTTCTAAGCATCGTTTCCAAGTGAATGTTTATTGCTTCCCTTAGATTTTCCTTAGTTTGTGTCGTGGTGGTTCCTTCAGCAAATACCCCTTTCAAATTTACACAGTAGCCAATGAATCTATCTTCATCTTCTTCGATGTAACAAACAAATCTGAGTGATGTCATATCGTTTTCTCCAATGTATGATTCAAAAATGGATTGCGAATTATATGGTAGATTCTAAATCACCGCATTTTACGTTTGACTTCTACGAGTGTGACAAGGGCTTTAACAGCTCTATCGAATAATGATTAAACTCGCAAATCTAAATTCAACTCTGCCTTGGTAGGCTAGTAGGTGTTTGACTTTAACTTCACCAAAGCTGGCTTATGCTTCTTCATTAAAGATCATCCTAATTTTGCAAGATAAAGATGTTGCCACCTTGATAATCCGGCTCCACTTTATATGATGTCGCTGCATATATGCAACAAATTAAAACTATTTTCTACATTTATACACAATTAAACACGCATTCCAGTTTAAATCCTAAATTTTTGTGTCTAGTGAAGCTAGCGAAGAGGTATCACTAGCCGTAAAATTGTTCGACATACCGGCATGATTCTACAGATATAATCGTTTAGCGCACGAGTTTTCGACAGTGTAAAGCAAAAAATCTGCCGCGCAATTCCACTTATGTACTCATTACATCTCTTTAGCCTGTCGGCGAACATACAATCATTGCACTAGCACAGAACCAATCTCGTTTGGCTCAGAAGCGTTTCGTTTTACACGGACTCCCAGGGTTGTAAATGATCAAATACCGGCGACCGGATGCTATCAGGAAAGCGCAACTTGTATTCGACTGAAGATGCCCGTCGAGGGGCGCAACGACGCTTGCCGCGGCTGGTGTTTGACTTTATCGATGGCGCAGCTGGGCGAGAGGCCGGCGCACAACGCAATGAAGTGCGCTTTGATGACATATATCTACAACCGCGTGTTATGGAGAATGTTGCATCCCGAAGCCTCGCAACTGAAATCCTTGGACAGAAGTTCGACGTTCCGTTTGGCATTGCACCGATGGGCATGTGTAATCTGGTCTGTCCAGGCGCGGATCGCATTCTTTGCAAGGCAGCTGTGCAGCGTGCCATGCCGGTTTGCGTTTCTTCTGCTGCTTCAAGCACGCTTGAAGATATGCGCGAGTGGGCTGGCAACCGTGCCTGGTTTCAACTTTACTACGGACAATCTGAAGAAGCGTCCCTGGCTGCAGTTGAGCGGGCGGCCGAGGCCGGTTATGACACCTTGTTGCTGACTGCCGATGTTCCTCAGGTATCGCGCCGAGTTCGCGATCAGCGAAACGGTTTCAATGTGCCCTTTACACTTACACTGACATCCTTCCTTGATTTTGCGTTTCACCCACGCTGGTCTGTGTCGACTCTCGCCGCGGGCATCCCGTCTCCCAAGAATATGGGTAAGGGCGATCAATTTGTTCGCGGTGCCAGTCGCGCTGGAGCGGATTGGGAGTTTCTCGCCAAGCTCCGCAAAACCTGGCAAGGCAACCTCATTGTTAAGGGTATTACCAGTGCCTGGGATGCGCTTCGTGTTCGAGATGCAGGTGTCGATGCGCTTTATGTGTCAAATCATGGCGGCCGTCAACTGGACAGTGTTCCACCGGCCATTGATCTTTTACCCCGGGTTCGAGAAGCCGTCGGCAAAGACATGCCACTACTGTTTGATAGTGGTGTTCGAAATGGTGAGGACGTGGTGAAGGCATTGGCACTCGGCGCCGATTTCGTGATGCTAGGGCGCCCGGTACTGTTTGCCTTGGGAGCCGCTGGAGAACAAGGCTTGTCATCAATGCTGGACTGTTACACAAAGGACACCGACGCGGCAATTGCGCAACTTGGTATCACCTCAGTGGCGGGACTTTGGTCAGGTGTCCTCTATGAGCCCGGCACCGCAGCGCGCGAAGGGATGTCAAACCTGTCACACTCGCTCAAAGTTGCAGCCAGAAACTGAAGGACGCCAAGTCACATATGACTCAAGAGAAGCGAATTCGCGGTGGCGCCTTATTGGCTCGTGCACTCAAGGAAAAAGGAGTGGATCAAGTATTCACCTTGGCTGGTGGGTTTTGCAATCCGGCATTGGAAGGATTTATGGAATGCCAGATACCGGTGATCAACTGCCCGCATGAGCAAGTTGCCGGCCACCTTGCCGATGGGTATACCCGAATAAGCCGCAAGCCCGCGGTTTGCCTGGTCGGACCCGAGGGATTTGCCAACGCGGTACCCGCAATGCTCGAAGCAGGTGGCGAGCGCTCACCGGTGATATTCGTTACCGGCTCCTCTACACTCAAACGG